>CALBJS010000286.1 GCA_937892995.1 uncultured Peptococcaceae bacterium
ATTTCAATAAGGAATATATAAAAATGCGCAAGGATGGAAAAGTTGCCATAGGCATGGTCCATAGCTCACTCTGTTTTTTCGTCTCTTTAGCTGCCGGCGCCATGACTTTCCTAGTACTTGCCGAACTCTGGCCTTTATCCAGAGAACGCCACCCCCTCTGGGCTTTGCTCGGAGGGATATTGGGATTCTTCTTTTTCACCATGATCTCCTTGTTATTACCCCATTAAGATCAAAAAGCGATACAAAGGAAACGTCCCCTTGTATCGCAAAAGCTTACTGTAATACCCTGGCTGCATAATCACCCATGGCCGCGTAGCCATCCTTATTAGGGTATTTACCATCATCGGAATATTTTTTAAGAATTTTACTTTCAGAATCGAAGAGAACTTCTTTAAAATCTAAGACTGTAATTTTCTTCTCCTGAGCAAAAGTGATTTCCCAATCTCTATATTCCTTATGAAGCTTATCCGTCCCAGGAAAGGGGATAGGTAATGCCAAGATTGGCTTAATGTGGTTAGACTGGGCCTTTTCTACCAATGCTATGATGTTACTCTGGTATTCTTCAAAGGGCTTCTCCCGAATAGCATCCCCCACTCCGGCAAATATCACTACCCGGCCCGGTTCCTTGGCCAACACATCCTGATCGAAACGGGCTAATAAATCTTCAGCGTTCTGGAATGTCTTCCCGGCATTTACCACTTCTATCTTTAAAGTTTCGGCTACACGTACAGTACAGGAATCCTTGGGTTCCCCGGGATATCCATAAGTGTAGGAATCTCCCAGGCAGACAATCTTAGAATTAAGAAGCTTGTCATCCCCTTCCGCCCCGGCATCACCTGTGTCGGTTCCGGATTTACCGGAGTTACTTCCGCCACCATTTTGGACAGTATTATCCCCACCAACCGGTTGCCCTCCAGTACTTCCTTGCCAAACATTAACCACACCGAAAATCAGGACCATCAGGCTCAGTAAAACTGCAAGCTGAATAATTCTTATCTGTAAACGGTAGATCCGCACTCTCCATACCCCCTTCCTAATTAATTTTTATTCCTTCCTGATAAATTTCTACATGTTTCCCTTAAATCCTCCCTTAATTAGCTAATTTTGGTACTGTTCTTTACACCTATCCTAGAAACATTACTAGATGTTTTATTTAGATTAGGCACATTTGCACTATCCGGGAAGAGCCGTTAGTCGCTAACGAACAAAAAAGTTAAAAGTTTAAAGCCTAGGGGGAAAGACACTTAAGCCCTGAAGACAGCATAAGTTGATACATAAGGAGGTGCCATAAAATATATGGAATACATTCAAAAAGCACGTGAATTAGGTGAAGCTCTTCTCCACACTCCGGAAGTAACTAAACTCAAAGAAGTAGAGGCAGAAATAAAAAAAGATCCTGTTGCTTGGGCGGCCTTTGAAGAATATCAGGAAAAAGAACGCAATATTGTCACAGCCCAGATGTTCAGCAAGGTCCCCTCCGAGAAAGATACCCTGTCCCTAATAGATCTCAAGATGCGTCTTATAAGACAACATCCGACTATTCGTACCTTCTTTACTTTCCAACAGGATTTCGAGAGGATAATGGCCACCGTTAACCTTACTATCACCACAACAATTTACGGCTTTCCTAGTACTGACCAATTGCCCTTTCCTAAAGAACTAAAGAACCTGGCTCAACAGCTTCTAAATAATATTGGAGGAGGTAAAGATATCCCTGAAATGCAAATCCCCGAAGGTTTTAAACTTCCGGAGGGATTTAACTTTGGTGATTTTAAAAAGTAAGGAATCAAACTTCATTGGACGGGTTTTAGCTTAGATCAAAAGGGAAATATAAGAGGGCTGTTTTTTTCCATGTACTTCAAGAGGGGGGTAAGGGAGTATCTATGACATTAATTTTAAAACGGTATGACATTCTATCTAGGCCTACTACCGGGTTTCCGTTTGCTTCTGCGGATACACTCGCCTCTGCACCTGCATTCGGAATCATACCTCCATCCTCCGCGACATCATCTACTAACGCTCCCCTCCCCCCTTATTCTGTTCCCTTAACAGTCTCCTTGCTTATCTCTGAAAGCCTTTTTGTTCATTTTTACAGTCCGGCGGCCACTTTGATTATCCCTTTTATTCGAATAAACATCCCTTACGGTTACTTTATTATAATCGGGATGGAATTAGTGACATCCTTTCTGGTTAAATTGGCATATGGCCCTTCTTACAGTATTCTGTCTTCGAACCTGAATCTAAACACCCTTCCTGATCTGAATTCCCTAAGACAGGTCTATAATCTTGCACCTGTACGAGAGAATAGCAGGAATCAACTCGGCGGGGCCACTGCGGCAGAAGACACCCCCCTTTTCCCTTTAGGTATAACCTTTAATATTTCTTTCAGTTCCCCTTTTTCAGCTCCTTCCGGTAAAACTGCCACCCTCTTTACCATCCAGCTTAAGGAAATAAGAAATGTACCAGGGTACTTAGTACCGTTAATTTCCATAGTACTCTATTTTCTTATAAAGGTTTATTTCCGTTCAAAATCCGCTAAAAAAGATAGGGTCCAAAAAGCCCCCAACAATAATTCCTGCACCTGAAAAAAAGACCACGCCAACCCTCAAGGTCAGGCGTGGTCAGAAATGAGAAAAAAAGGAGTGGATCAGCAAAACAAAATGCTATTCGACATTACTATCGCTGCCGGTCGGTGACGGTTGTTGCGGCGACTGCTCGACTGACAGGACCTGAGGACTAGGATCACTTGGAGTGATTACAGCACTATGCTGGCTGGGAACTTGTTGGGCCTGAACACCCCCGAATTGGGCGGGCTGGACCTGTTGTATCGGTTGTTGTATCGGTGGCGGTGATTGTACCGGGGGTGTAGGGGACATTCGAGGCTGCGAAAACTGTTGGTTTAAAAAAGAAGGTTGCTGAGGAATATATGGTCTTTGTTGAGAATATCCCTGTGGATACAGACCCCTTCCCCTGGGATAATTATTATACTGATACCCGCTTTGATGGCCTCCTTGCTGTGGATAACTTCCTTGAGCGTATCCTGCTTGCTGTTGTAGGTAAGTGCCCTGCTGAGCGGGAGAATATCCCGGCATAGATTGCACAGGTTGCTGCAGAGGTGGCTGTTCCGGAACCATCTCCGTCTTGCCCCCAAAACGACTTCCTACAAAGCTTTTCACTTTGCCCCACATATCCCCGCCGACTTTTCTTACAGGCCCTAACCCATCTAAGAATCCTTCTTTCACTTTCATAACAATTGGTCCTTGAGGTGCTTGCCCTATTCCCTGAGGACTCTCTAAAGAAACCACTACCCGATTATAATGGATTAGCGGAACCGGACTTCGGAAATTAGTTTGATACATCCCATTCCCAGCCGCTTTAAGAGTTCCTGCATAAAACCCACTCTTTCCTTTACCATCTACTAGATAAGCTGCATAAACCGCTGGGGAATAGGGACTTAGAGTATGTGGGGGCGGCAAGTGGGCTATCACCGAAAAATTATTATCCAGGCCGATAGTAGCCATCCCGTTACCGGAAAAACCTTCAGATGCTACCAGGCTAAGTTGACGTGGACCCGTGGGAGCACCCCCAAGCATTCCTCCCGAACGCTGAGAAAACAAACTATTATTATGTCCAAACATCTTTTTCCCTCCTGTGTTTCTAAGAAACTAACTACAAGGTACGCTGTAATGCTATGACATAATATGAAAATATCGACGAATAAGTTACCCCCCATCAAAAATTACCGCCTAGGTAGTAAACCTTAAGCGGTAAATCTTAGATAGGAGTGTTAAACGCAGAATTTATGGTTGCCTATACTTCGAATTATGCTCCGAGTCCTTATCCAGCGATCAGTTGCTATCTTGGGATTGTAGTAATAAATAGCACCATTACTTGGATCCTGACCCTCAAGGGCGGCCTGTGCGGCCTGATATGCTTTACTATTAGGGGTTAATTCGATCTGTTTATCCTTCACGGCTGAAAACTGTCCAGACTGATAGACTACTTCCCTGATACTCTTGGGAAAATCAGGGTGAGACACCCTATTTAGGACTACTGCCCCTACCGCAACCTGCCCCTCAAAACTTTCTCCCCGGGCTTCAGCATGAATGATTCTCGCCAGTAGTTCTATATCCTCCCGGAGGATATCTGCCCCTACACTGCGAGAGGCAATTGCGGTATTAACATTATTTTTGCTGTTCTTATTGGTACCCTCATTCTCCCTCTTTGGAGCGTCATGCTGCACCTTTGGGTCCTTAGTCCCGAGGACTTGCTCTAAGGGTATTTGTTCAATAACGAGAATTATCTCATTTCCTAGCTTATCCTTACTAGCTGATCCCTTTTCCTTCTTGCCAATAAACTTATCTTTCAAAATTTGAAGATACTGATCTCCCTTTATATTAGTTAGGAATGTCCTTTTAAAATCGGACACCATGCCCGCGAGAACCGTTTGTTTGATATCTATTGCCCGAGTATATAGCTTATCGGTCGATCTTTCAGGTACGGCAGAAACGTTCTGGACAGAAACGCTAAGGATGATCACCGTAGTCAGAATCAAAGCCATGACCTTACGGCGTCGTCGGTCTTCCAAAAAAAATCACCTCTTGGGAAAAAATCTATTTCTATACTTTCCCATAAAAGGTGATTTTTATACCTATCTTGTTGTTATTGGCACAAGGGAAGCTTATTTCACCGTCTTAGCTAAGGCTACTCCACCTGTGATATTCCTACCCTCGACATCTTTTAACACCGAATGGATAACCAACCAATAATCAATATTTGCTCTGAGCTTAGTCTGAGGTGTTACGATCATTACTTTTTCATCTTCAAAGGCTAAAGAACATCCTATTCTTTCCCCGGTCAGAGTATTGATCAGCTCAATACTATCCGGCTTAACAGATTGCCAATCCATCTCCCTAGTGAAAGTAACCGTAAATTTCTTGTCTAAAGGTACACCGGAAAGATTACCGGCCTGGGTATATTCAGGATAATATAATTTGTAACGTTCGAGCTCAGGAGTTGTTATCACATAAGCAGAATCAAGTATTTCCTTACCCAGCTTCCAGTTTTCAGGTTTTTTTAATTCCTCCGGGGAGATGGTAAAAACATTAGGACCCGCATTTAGTCGGATATGACCATTTTCCCCTTCTTCATCATTCCCGGCCGCATCCTTGTTATATTCCTTAAGCATTAGAAACGCTGCTTGCAATTCATCCCCTTCAGAGAGGGCTAGATGAGGAGTAATACCCACCTCATCGATTGGATTATTATTGGGTGAGAAGAACTTATTAACCGTCATCTTGAAGTAATCGCCATTAGTTAAGGGCACTAAGGCTTTAACTCGGCCTGAGCCAAAAGTAGTCTCTCCGATTAGCGTAGCTTTATTATGATCTTTAAGAGCAGCGGTGACAATTTCCGAAGAGCTCCCTGTAAAACCATTTATCAGTAAGATAATCGGTCCTTCAAGAGTATAAGCCTGTTTGGTTGCTTTGTGAACAGGTGCTAAATTCGACTTATCTTTGAGAATAAGAGCTCGTTTGTCTTCGATGAAAAAGCCTAATAATTCTAAAGCAGCTTGGGTATACCCGCCTCCATTATCCCTAAGGTCGATAATCCAGCTATCTACCCCTTTGCTCTTCAGGGCCTGGGCATGTTTATCAAATTGGGCCACCGTATCTTGACCAAAAGAATAGATACCGATATAGCCTATATGATTCTCCAAGATCCCGCTCTCCACAAGGGGGAGTTCGATTACCATTCTCTCCAAAGTAAAGCCCAAAATCTCCGTTCCTCTTTTGACTTCCAATCGAACTTTGCTTCCCTCTGCTCCCCTTAATTTTGAAACACAGTACTCGGCAGTCTTACCCGCAAAAGAGTTACCATCGGCTTCGGTAATAATATCCCCGGCCCTGACCCCAGCCTTATAAGCCCCATAGCCTTCTATGGCTTTAGTCACCAGAACACCCTGGGGGACTATTTCTAATTCGACTCCTACTCCCGAAAAAGCCCTATCCAAAGTATTTAGAAATTGGTCATGCTCGGCCTTAGGCAGATACTGCGTATGTTCGTCTCCCAGCTTCCTAAGCATTTCATTAATAGTCGGGGCACTTAGAACATCCTCAGATACTACCTCAACATAGCTATTTCTTAAGAGTTCTCTTACTTCGGCTAGAGTCTCCTTATCCCCACCATAAGCCAAAAGTGGAGCACCTAAAGTTAAAAGTACAACGATTAGTACTATGGTAAGTAGTTTAAAACGTTTCCCAAGCTTCATTTCCGTCTCCTCCTACGTTCTGTTTTTATATTATTACCATATAATCTAACTCAATAAGAAAGGAAAATATTGAATTAGAAATTTCATCATCTAATAAAATTCGACGAAAAAGAGCCTAGCCCTTTTAAAAAGATTGGGTCTATATAATTCTTTTATGATTTCAATAGATGATGGCCTACATTATAATACTAATATATGAACCTTATTAGCGTTAATTCGGCAGTCTTATTGCATAATCCAGAGATCTCCTTTAATATAATCTACAGTAAGTGTTTTAGTTTTTTAGAAGGAATGAAGGAATTTATAAAAATGTTAAGTATACTAGAGTACTCTAAGAGAATTTTCGTGGCAGTCGTCATCATAATCGCTACTCTTGTCATCCCCTATGGGCTCTACAAGATTTTCCCGCATTTCGTCCCTTTCATCCTAGCCTACCTTACCGCCCTATCCCTGGAACCTATTAGTGACTGGATAAAGAAAAACCTTAGGACTAAGAAAACTTTAGCCAATACCATTACATATCTTCTCTTTTTAGGTATCCTAGGCTTTCTCACCTATTTTATTATTAATAAAATCTATGTCCAATTACTAGGCCTTCTATCTTTTATCCAATCTAATGGACCAAAGATCCAACTTTGGTTCCTGGATCTCACCGAACAGATTCAAAGTTCCATCAATCTCTTACCCCAAGATACGGCTAACCAGATTAATCAGATGATCATCTCTACAATTAACGATCTCACAAATATTAATCTTGTCGCTAAGCTTGGAGCCTATACCTATACCCTCTCCACTGCTATACCTAACCTCTTCTTCTTAGCCCTCATCTATTTGATTTCCGTATATCTCTTTAGCTTCCAGCTTGATAATATAAGCCGCCGTTTTTACGCTTTCTTCAAAGACACTTCTAAGGGTAAGGTATTCTATATCTTAGGTGACCTGCGCCGAGCCACCTTTGGCTTCCTGAAAGCTCAAGTAATCTTAAGTACCATTACTTTTATCATTTGCTTCATAGGCCTGACCATCTTAAAAGTCAAATATGCAGTAGTCATTGCCCTGATCATCGTGATCGTTGACGTTCTCCCTATTTTGGGAACCGGTTCAGTCCTTATGCCCTGGGCATTCGTTTCTTTCCTGCAGGGAAATCCTTTCTTCGCTTTAGGCTTAGTCATCTTGTTCATAGTAATTGTCGTCCTGCGAAAAGCTCTAGAACCTAAAGTGCTCGGAGAACGTATCGGTCTAAGTGCCATCGCCACCCTGGCAAGTATCTGGATAGGCTTTAAAGTCATGGGAGTATTGGGAATCTTCCTCTTCCCTCTGGCCCTTATCTTCTACAAGGCTCTGGTCAAAGTCGGAGTTATTAAAATTGATAAGCTGAAAATATAAAATATGCTCAAAATAGAATAAAAGGATAACAATACGAGCCCCGAAGAGGCTTTCCCTCTGGGGCTCGTTACTTTTATTCTATTTCTTAAAATCACTTTAGCAACTCAGATTCTTTTAATAACTGGATATTTGTCAGATTTTGATGGGGATTAAGATTCTAGCCAATACATTTTAGGAAAATAACACAAAACTTGTCAAATTTCATTCCAAAGGGATGACGAATTGGCTCTATATATGATAAGCTTTAACAAGTATATTTTTAGGAGGAAGTGCATGATAAGAAAGTATAAAGTACCCGCTATTCTGATCGCTTTACTTATTTTTGTCGTCATTATTATTGCCTTTTATACAGAACACCTATGGTACCAAAGCCTTGGACTAAGCCAAGTCTTCTTCAAACCCTTACTTGGCGAGTTATTGATCAAGTCGATCCTCTGGGTTATAGGCTTTATATTTTTGCTGTTAAATTTATTACCCATGACCGGTCAGTTTCGAATTAGACGTCCTAGGATCATTGCCGGAATAGAAGTAGCCGAACGAGAATTTGGCCTAACCAAGAAAATCCTAACATTGATCTCCTTTGGTATTTCTCTTTTTTGGGTCTGGATATTACCGCAAATGTGGGATAAATTCTTGCTTCTAGCCAATTCTTCACCTACAGGTCAAGTTGATCCGATCTTGGGTCGGGATCTTAGTTACTACCTATTTAACTATCCCTTATATTCACTGCTAAGTGCCTCTATCGTAAGTCTTTTGGCCTTAACGGCCATGATCGTCCTATCCGGGTACCTTATTGGCAAGGCTATCCATTTCGCAGGCTTTAAGACCAGATTTGCCAATAATGCCTTGTCTCACATTTCGATACTGTTCGCCCTATTCTTGCTTTGGTATACCCTAACTCGAGGTTTAGCTATGGCTAACCTTTTAGTCTCGCCATCCTCTTCCTTGTATGGTGCAGGCTATACAGATGTACTTAAGATTCAACGGGTGGTTGGATTAATCTTAACAATTCTCGTCCTAGCGAACCTGCGTTTGAAGAAAAGTAGAATCCTCATTGCCGCACCCGTTCTCTTATTACTTATCTCCCTAACGGGAGGGCTCGTTGGGGGGGTAGTGGAAAAATTCATGGTTGGCCCCAATCAATTAGTACGCGAAAACCCTTACATCGAACATCATATCCAAGCTACAACTGATGCCTACGGCTTATCCAATATTGAGCAAATAGAATATCCTATCGATACCAGCGAAATATCTCCGGAAATATTAAAAGATAATCAACATACCATTAACAACATTCGCTTACTCGATTATCGCCCCTTAAAACAACATTACAACCAAAACCAATCCTTACGTCTCTATTATGAATTTAAAGATATCGACATTGACCGCTATAAACTCGGAGATCAAAACAGTCAAGTCATGCTCTCCCTGAGAGAACTCAACGTAGAATCACTTCCTGACCAAGCCCAAACTTTGATTAATCGCCATTTTAAATATACTCATGGTTATGGGGCAGTCATGTCCCCGGTCACTAAGGTCACCAGTAATGGCCATCCTACCTATTACCTCCGCGATATTCCGGTTAAAAGCGAAGTGGATATTTCTCTGACCCGGCCCGAAATATATTTCGGGGAGATGACCGATCAATTCGTTGTGGTCGGAACCGCTAACGGAGAATTCGGCTATCCTGTAGAAGGCACGGAAAAAATTGTTCACTATGAAGGCAACGACGGAGTCGAGCTGAATCCCTTTCGCCGCCTTTTATTTGCCATCAAACTTGGGAAGCCCATTCTCTTATTCTCCGATGAGATTACCGCTGACAGCCGGATTCTCTACCACCGCAATATTACCGATAGAATCAAGAAAGCGGCTCCTTTTATTCATCTTGATAGTAATGCCTGCCCTGTTATCGCCGATGGTAAAATTTACTGGATCATCGATGGCTACACTACCTCCGGTCTCTATCCCTATGCCCAACCTCACGGCCAGATTAATTATATCCGCAATTCGGTGAAAATCGTCGTAGATGCTTATAATGGAGACGTAGGAATCTACAACTTTGATGAGAGCGATCCGATCATTAAAGCTTGGGATGGTATTTTCCCCAAGCTTATCAAAAGCCGGGAAGAATTCCCTCAAGCCTTAGAAGCCCATATCCGCTATCCGGTCGATTACTTTCAAATCCAAGCCGCCATGCTTAAGAATTACCATATGACCAGTCCGCGAGACTTTTATAACCGGGAAAATGTCTGGGAAATCGCCGTAGAGAAATACAGCGGTGGTGAGGTTCAAGTCGAGCCCTACTATGTCACCATGCAATTACCTAACCATGATGAAGCCGAGTTCATTCTCAAGCTACCCTTCACCCCTCTTAATCGCAATAATATGGTAGGCTGGCTGGCGGCAGGTAATGATGGCGATAATTACGGAAAATTACTGCTTTACAACTTCCCCCGGGGACAATTGGTGGAAGGGCCAAGCCAGATCGATGCCTATATTGACCAGGATCCGGTCATCTCCCAGCAGATTACTCTCTGGGACCAGGGCGGCTCTGATGTAGTACGTGGGAACTTACTAACTATTCCTATCAATGGAAGAATACTTTATGTGGAACCTCTCTACATCCTGTCCCAAAGCCGCAGCGTCCCGGAATTACGCCGAGTCATTCTCTACTATAATAATGTCTTGGTCATGGAAAGCTCCTTAGACCAAGCCCTAACCAAACTCTTCGGAGAACTCAAAGGAGATAAAAAGCCCACGACCCCCGAAACACCGGACAAACCGGGAACACCGGATACCCCTGGAATCTCCGATCCACTTATCGAGACGAATTTACAAGATCTCGTCACTAAGATTAATGAAGTCTTCCTGAATCAAGAACAAGCCGCCCGCGAAGGACGCTGGGCAGATTACGGAAATTATGGTAACCAGCTTAAAGAGCTGCTCAATAATTTAGTTGAGCTGGTAGAATAATCCCCAAGGGGCTCACCCACAAAAAAAACCGCTGAGGTCTATCCTCAGCGGTTTTTCAAATTTTATCACAACAGTAGTCTAATTATTGGGTTTGTTCTCTGATTCTATTGAAGAAGAAACTGGAGCAATAGATTTCTTTTCAGCTTTCTTCTTCTTTTTTTCCTTATTCTTAGGACTTTTATCTCCCATGGTAACTACCTCCAATCATTCCTTGACTTAAGTATACTCTCTTTTTGATATTTATACCATCAGACGTATAGCTTAAAAAACTCATGGATCGCTTAACAAACATTCTAATGGTCCTTTAGACAACCTTACCTCTTTATTATTGACCAGAGAAGCATATTCCATTCACAGATAGACCCATTGCTTTTCAGCACTTAACCTATTCATTCTTCCTGTGTAAGATTTACGCCGCTTTTAATTTAGAAGATGCTGAAAGTCATAATCAATCAATTTGTCTTCAATGTCTCCAATTTTCATTTGACCACTCGGTTTACGGTACATGGTCATCCTCCTAAG
>CALBJS010000287.1 GCA_937892995.1 uncultured Peptococcaceae bacterium
AAATTTTCATCTATTACGCTTTCTAGAGTTTCTACATGCAACTTATATCCGATAACACTTATGACCCACGATAAATTGAATTGTCACTTGTTACGATTACATTGCGTCATTAATAGCGGTTACTAAAGTAATAATAAGTAATTTTATTGCTTTCAGCAGTAGAATTATATAATCTTGTCCGTTGTAGCCGGCTTTAAGTTGGCCGTTTTTTATTTTATCTTCTTTAACTTTCATAAAATTACATAATACTTAAGTTGGAGTAGCTGTTCATTTTTACAATTTCGCGGGTTTTGAGAGATCGAACTCGTTGATCTTATGATGTAGGTTTTGACGTCGGATACCCAAATTCTTTGCAGCCCTGGTGATATTCCAGTTATTGTTATCCAAGGCCTCTAGAATTAGCTGCCTTTCCGTATTTTTCAATTTTTCCCGTAATGTCAAGTTATTACCTATGGAAATATTAACTGAACTTCTTGAACTTCTTAAACTTCTCAACTGCTGTAATCGCTCGCGATAATATGAGGGAATATGAATCATTTGTAGTGTATCATCATTTTTACTGACGAAATTCATAGCACTTTCGACAATACTTTCTAATTCCCGTACGTTGCCCGGCCAGGAGTATTTCCCAAAATTTCCCTTTGCATCGGGGGCAAGCCCCCGGACAAAAGTATTATGCTTCGTATTAAACCGTTCAATAAAATGATTTGCCAAAAGTAGAATATCACCTGGCCGCTCTTTCAACGGAGGCAGTTTGATGGTGATAACAGCAATACGGAAAAAAAGATCGGAGCGAATACTATTCTGGGCATCTCTTATAGCAAACGGGTCAAGGCTGCTCGCACTAACAATACGACAATTCGTATCCCTCTCCTCCCTGCTGCCGACACGTCGAACCTTTTTCTCCTGGATGACACGAAGGAGCTTGGCCTGAAGTGAAACGGGCATAGAATTGATCTCATCTAAAAATATAGTACCATTTTCCGCCTGTTCAAAAAGGCCGGGCATATCCACAGCACCGGTAAAAGCTCCTTTGACAGTGCCGAATAAAATACTTTCCAGCAAACTTTCGGGTATCGCTGCACAATTGACAGGAACAAAAGGCCCTTTGGGGTTTACCCCTGCACAGTGGATACCCTGGGCAAATAACTCTTTACCGGTACCGGTAGCCCCGATGATCATGATTGGTGAATCATAGGTAGCAAATTTCCTAGCCAGATTTATGGACTCTTTCATGTCAGAGTCTTGAGTTATGATATCATCCAGCGAATAGCGAAGGCCATGTTTATACCTATGCCCCGGGGCATAGGATAAAACCTTGTTCTGTTGTTTTCTGAAGTTATCAATTTGCTTATTGAGATAGTCCAATGACAGACCGATCATATAGATACCGGCAAGTTTTCCTTTATAAAAGAACGGATACATATTGATTATGCTATCCATCCTTTTGCCTCCCGGCATATCCCAGCCAAAATAGGATTGAGTAATGGCCTTTTTGGTCTTTAAAATTTTTTTAGCAAAGGTTCGGTTGAAAGCACCACCGTCTAATTCGTTGTAAACCTCGGTTTCTTTGCGTCCGATGACGTCCCTGCGATCCAGGTTTTCTGCTTGTTCCATCGCTAAATTAAACAGAATGACGGTTTCATTCTCATCAATCGCATAGATGCCTTCTCCCAATTCATCAATAATGGCACGGAGTAAAGCATTTTCCAATTCAAGTTGATCCAACCTATCATTCATGCGGACACCTCCGTTTTTGGTGTTTCGATATTAATAGCATAAGATACCGAATGCCTATTTTCAAGTGCAATTACTCACTGAAACACAATTATTCAGTGAATAATAAATATTCATTCATTTTAGGGCTAAAAAAAGAAAAAATAGGTTCAAAACTAAAAAACAAAATCAAGGACTATGGACAAAAAAGGCCGTAGTACAGGGAAAAAAACCTTTATTTAATTAAACTACTTCCTTTTGGCTATCATTCCCCCAAGGATGGCATACTTTCTGCATTTAAAATAGATTAGCAAAAAAATGCCGGTAATTTTTTGCAGCACTATCCTAAACTTGCAGTGTTATTATGCAAAGGCTGGTGACAAATATGAAGTAGCCTCATCGTTATTTGAATTCTTTTAAAAAGGTTTTATATCGTAAATTTTATCTCGTGTTATATTTCGTAGTTAAAAAAGACGAAGGAGAAGAGTTAATTATGAGTACAACTGTGTATAATCCCCGTAAAGCTTGGCTGGCTTTATTGGGCGGAGGTGTAATTTATTTTGTAAACGCTGCTTGTCAGTATAAAGTACCTCCTATCATGATCGACCTGATGCAAGCCCTTAATCTTACGATTTCTCAGGGCGGTTGGCTGATGTCCATCATGAGTCTGCTCGGACTTATTTTAGCCATTCCTGCCGGTTTCATTATAATCAAACTTGGGTGCAAATGGGCAACTGTCTTAACAGCTGCAGTGACTCTCCTTGGTTCTCTTATCGGAACTTTTGCCAATTCCTTCGGAATTATGATGCTTAGCCGATCATTGGAAGGCGTTGGTCTTGGGCTTGTTAGTGTTGTTTCACTAGCTGTTGTTTCAACTTTTTTTCCTCCCGAAAAGCGGGGTGTTCCCAATGGCATTATCATGGCACTTTACACAACGTCCTTTTTCATGATGATGAATGTTGCAACTCCCATCACCAGTGTGTTCCAATGGCAAGGATTGTGGTGGTTCTGCAATATTTTAAGCATTATCAGCGTTTTTGCAGCATATTTTTTCATCCCTAATAAAACAGATGAGCCTATTTTTGAAGATCCGCAAGGGAGCAAATCATCAGAAAAAATAAAATTTGGAAAATTACTTAAAAGCGGCTCTCTTTGGGCTGTTGCTTTGACTTTTATCGGCTTCAATATCGGCTATTACGGTATCACAACCTATATGCCGACCTATTTGGTTGAAGATGTCAACATCAGTCAGGCATCCGCCAATCTGGCCGTCAGCTGGAACGCTATCGCCGGTTTGCCGGGAGTTTTAATTGCAGGATATTTGCTGGATAGAATCGGCATCAAAAATAGAAAGCTGATCCCAGCTTTCGCCATGCTCATACTTGCTGTTTGTTACTTCTTTGCTTTCAAAGTCACCAGCGTGGGCTCGGCAACCTTCTTACTAATCTTCGTCGGTTTCATATGTTGCTTTGTTCCGCCGAGTCTGTATACGATCGGCCCCGATATCATTCCCAATACCGCATATGCCTCTATGATCATTGCGATCGTTACCTTAGGGCAAAATCTCGGCATGACGCTTGGGCCTCTTGTGGTCGGCTATACCGTGGAAGCGTCAAATAGTTGGGCTGCCTGCTCTATACCAATTGCCGTTTTAGCACTTATCGGTGCCGTATTGTGCTTCATGGTGAAGACAAAACCGTCTACAAATTAAGTAAGATAAATCAGAATTTCTATTAATTCCAACAACGTGCCGCAGTTTTAAAAATAAATAGACTCTCAGAATTGAGAGGGACCTAGTGCCATCTGACTCAGCAAATGTCGAGAGTCTATTTAATTTAATAAAAAAGGGGGAAAACTAAGGAAAAATGAAAAGAGAAAAGGTAATAAACGAATTACTGGATAATCACCAAGGCGATGAGATTCGCTATACAACCTGTTTTCAAAACGGCTGCTGGGATGCCGTGTGTCCTTTAAAATGCCGGGTTCGCGATAATAAGCTAATATCAGTGGAACCTGATGATTCCGTGAATAAAGGGTTAGGTCGCGAGGATATCGACGCTGAAAAGCTAAGTCAGGGGATGGTTCAACTCCGTCCTTGTCCTATGGGCCATGCGTGGCAGGGAGAACTCTATGCGGAAGACCGGATCCTGTATCCTATGAAAAGAGTCGGCGAGAAAGGCCTTGGTAAAGGAAGTTTTGAACGCATTTCCTGGGATGAA
Organism: uncultured Peptococcaceae bacterium; assembly: GCA_937892995.1. GTDB lineage: Bacteria > Bacillota > Desulfitobacteriia > Desulfitobacteriales > Syntrophobotulaceae > CALBJS01. The sequence goes on from CALBJS010000287.1 coordinate 3,936, forward strand.
GCCCTGGACACGATCGCGGAAAAGATCCGCTATGTCATCGATACGTACGGACCAAACAGCATTCTTCATGCCAATCAAGCATTTGAACAAACCGGCTTTGAATTGGCTCCCTGGCTGAAAGCCGGTGTTGCCGGCTGGGGGGATCATTCTACCTCCGGCCATACCATTGGTGAAAAAGAACACCTCGGTTTTGATCTTGTAAAAGCACTCATTACCGGTGAATCCAAAAATTATGTGGGATTCGAAGCTCCGGATCTCTTTAATTCTAATCTTATTGTTCTCTGGGGATTTGACCCACTAGTGGGTTGGTTCGGGACAGTTTCCTATTATATGCGGCTCGCTAAAGAGCGCGGGATTCCCATTATTCTTATTGACCCGCGCTATACGATTAGTGCGGAGGTGTTGGCCGATCAGTGGCTGCCCATCCGTCCCGGTACCGATGTGGCGATGATGCTGGCCGTCGCCCAGGTTCTGTATGAAGAAAACCTCTATGACCATGACTATGTTGCAAAATATGTAGAACCAAAAGGTTTTGAAAGATGGCGTGCGTACCTGATGGGCGAGAATGACGGTATAGTCAAGTCCCCTGAATGGGCCGAACCGATCACGGCCATCCCCGCCGAAACGATCCGCGAGTTTGCCAGGTTATACGCAAAAAGTAAGCCTGTCCATTTGCAATATCATTACGCCGGTGCCAAACGCCATTTAGGTGAATACTCTGCAACAGCTTCAATGTTGCTCCAGGCAATGACCGGAAACCTTACCATCCCCGGCGGTTGTCAAACTGGCTGCACCTTGACGACGCCTGATCGAATCCCTCTTCCTACACTTGACTTGAAGAGAGCACCAGCGGAATACTATCCGCCGATCACGATGCACAACAATAAATGGGCAGAGTCTATCTTGAAAAGGCAGGAATATGATGCCGGAATTTGCACAGAAACAGAATTTCGCCGTGCTATCGGTTGTCCGCCGGAAAGTCCTTTGCCCAATATTCAGATGGTCATTTTCGAGGACAACTGGATTAATAACATTCATCATGTGAACAAACGCATGAAAGCTATTGCTTCAACCTATTTTTCTTGGGGTCATGCCTGGCATATGAGTGCCCTGACCACACATTATATGGATATCGTCCTTCCCGCACCTGTTTATATGTTTGAAACCTCTGATCATTTTCATATGGGAATGGAACGGTTTATGAGCGGACCCTCGGGTATGCGTAATTACTTTATGTACTGTACTAAGGTCGTAGATCCGCCCGGTGAAGTTCGTCCGCTCTTCTGGATCTGGACCCAATTAGCAAAACGCCTCGGTGTTGTTGATAAATACAATCCGTGCTTGAAGGATGTTTCCATCGAGGATTGGGACGACGCTGTAGAAGCTCTGTATAAGGAAGCTTACGAAAATTGGGCTAAAGACCCTTACGGCTATTTGGCCTACTATGGCATCCAACCAAAACCATGGGAAGAATTTTTGAAAAAACCGATTGTCCGCGTTCCCATTGATCAAGCCTATTATCCTTATAAAAGCACGGTGGATGCAGGTGAAGATACTTTCTTTGAAACTCCCAGTGGTAAGGTGGAATTCTGTGCGTCCACTCTTGAAGTAATAGGAAAAGAAGAGACTCGGTACGGTGGTCTTATAGAAATCATGCCGGTTTGGGATCCCTACTACATGGATGAACCGCCCAATGACAGCTTTTACCATCCAAAAACAAAGAATTATCCCCTCTCCATGGTTACGCCGGTTTCCGTTTACCGCCAGCATTCCTGTAACGACCCCAATCTCAGACTCAGAGAATGCTATCGTCACGGCGTCTGGCTCAATCCTGTGGACGCTAAGACCAGAAACATCAAAGACGGAGACAAGGTTTTTGTTCATAACGAATTCGGTCAAGTTGTTATGCCGGCTTATGTAACCAATCGTCTGATCCCCGGAACCACCTGTATCCATCACGGTGCCTATTATACACCCGGTTCTGAAAAGACCGAACTGATGCCTACCGGTGTCGATATGCGCGGAGCCTGTAACTTTTTGATTGGTGATACGCATCTTCCGCACGTCACAGGTACGCTGTTAACCGCAGGTTTGGTACAGATCAAAAAATATGAAGGAGATAGAAAGTAATGAAACAGTATGGATTTTATTTTGATCAAAGTCGTTGCTATGCCTGTCATGCTTGCAGTCTCGCCTGTAAAGATTGGAATTTGATTGGATTAGGCCCCGAAAAATGGCTGACTGTCTACGAATGGGAAGAAGGACCGTTCCTGTCTACTCGTATTAATGCTTTAGCCTTTTCCTGCGGCCATTGTGAAGAGCCTGCGTGTATCAATGCTTGCCCGCAAAATGCAATTTTCAAAGAAGGAAAATACGGTGCCGTATTGGTGGACAAAGAGAAATGTGACGGCTGCCGTAAATGTGCCGAAGCTTGCCCGTATGGTTCCCCCAAATTTGCTGCCGAGGATGCCAAGATGAGTAAGTGCACCATGTGTATAGACCGTTTGGAGCAGGGAGAATTGCCTATCTGTGTTTCTTCCTGCCCCATGCGAGCTTTTGACTTCGGCCCGCTAGAAGAGTTGATCGCCAAATACGGAGAAGAACGCACCTTAATAGGGATGCCCGACGGCAATATCACAAAGCCTGCCTTTATTGTCAAACCTCATGATGAGAAAAAAGACCTTATTCCCTTTGACAAGGAAAAGGTAATTCAATTAATGCAAAAACGCGGTGAATTAGGCAATGTTTTCGAAGATATCCGGGATATCATGGAGGACAATAGCGAGTTGATAGGCAGGAGAAAATTAAAAATGAAGCATGATTCGGCGGAAGAATTAATGGAGGCGACGCAAAACGACATGGGTTAATTTCCCTATGTTATTTGGCTATCTTGTCTAAAATATAAAATTATAGGGTATGGAGCTATTATTCATACCCTGTAATTACTTCAGTCACCATCATCTAATATATCGATTTAATGTGAGATGCTATTCAAGTAATCTGTAGTTTCCTTGTTCATTTGCTTTCATCTAAAGTCAACTCATTGATTGGTTCCTCATGTTATTTGCTGTTTAATTTACAATCTTCTAAGTAAGCGATGAAGTTCTTCTGGGAATTCTCCATAAAAAAATCAGATCTATTTTAATCCAATAAAAATATTTTTTATCAATTCGATAGCCAATAATCTTATCGTTTTGATAAAGGTTCAGAGAACCAAAGATCATTTAACTATAGAATTAGATTTACTAGTTTCAGTTGCATAGTGTCGCCGGAGCAAATGACGAACAAAATATTAAATTTTTCAATGTTAACTTATACTTGCCTAAAAAACAAAAAAACTTCAGACTTTTAGTATTCGGTTTTAAGCAACTTAATTTTTTTTCAAATAGCTTATTTCAAGGTGGAGTAATAATTGTACAAGATCAATAATAAGGTAAAGCCCTATAGAGGTGGTAAGTGTATGTTGCAAACAATTGATAAACGATTCCACTATAGCAAAGACTTTAAGAATTTGTACACATTCGATGATATTATTGGAACAAGTCCAGTTCTGAATCAAGCTATTCAAGTTACAAAACATGTCAGTAAAGCAGATTTTAACGTTCTTTTGAGTGGAGAAAGCGGTACCGGGAAAGAACTATTTGCTCAGGCAATCCATAGTCAATCCCGTCCAAATGGACCATTTGTGGCCGTTAATTGTGCATCAATTCCTAAGAGTTTAATTGAAAGCGAATTATTCGGATACGAAGGAGGTGCATTTACTGGTGCTGAAAGAGGAGGACGTCTAGGTAAAATAGAAGCAGCAAATGGTGGTACCCTTTTTTTGGATGAAATCGGAGATATGCCACTTGAAGTTCAGCCGACCTTATTAAGAGTCCTTGAGGATAAAAAAGTGTTAAGACTTGGCAGTAATAAATACACTCCGGTTAACTTCCGATTAATAACTGCTACGAACAAAGATCTCTATCAAATGGTTAAAGAAAAACTTTTTCGCGATGATTTATATTTCCGTTTGTCGATATTTAAGATCAATATACCATCTCTTAGAGATAGAGGAAAAGATGAAATTCTCTTTCTTTCCCGATATTTTATCGCTAAAATTAGCCACCAGATAAAATGCAAACCTCCAAAGCTATGTCCTGAGGTGTATGATAAATTGACAGAATATAACTGGCCTGGCAATGTAAGGCAGTTAGAAAATGCAATGATTTATGCGGTTTATATGGCCCAAAATGGACTAATCAAAATTGATAACTTACCAGATGATTTGAAAAACAATTACCCTATCACTAGTGAACACAATAAAAAAAAGTTCTTGTCTTTAAACGAAATAGAAAAAAAAGCAATAGAGGATGTGATGATATATACTGAAAATGATAAGAATGAAGCAGTACGTATTTTAGGAATTTCAAAATCTACTTTATATAGAAAACTTAAAAAGTATGGCTTTGAAGATTAAAGTTATGCTTAAAGCCGAGGAAAACCAAATTAAAATAAGAGTTTCAAAATTTATATTTTTTAAAGAAGGTGTATAATAATGTGTTTTCGTCCTCCAAGTGCTAGTAAACCGAAAAAATGTCCTAATTGTGATGCTCTTAATCCTCCTATTGCTAAAAACTGTGTAAAATGCAAGTCAGCTTTAACGGAAGAAAAAAAAGAAAAATAGTTTTCAGTCAATAATGTTAAGTAAAGTAATGTTTGAAAGACATAGAAAAATAGAATTCATTATAATGGGGACGTAGCAAAACTATAGTTTTGCTACGTCCCCTGATTCTCCACTTTTCAGGACTTCTGCACCTTTCTTTCCTGCCGTATCCTGTTCATGGACACGGTATTACGGGAGGCCGGTACATTTCTGTACCGACCCTGTGAGTCTATGCTCAGAGACCGCGACTGCATAGCATTGCTTTAGCAATTCGCGATTTGAAAGATCGTTCCGTATTAATTTTTCATAAATTCCTTTATAAAAAGAAACTACATTATTTTTATTCTCTACGGGGAAGTATATCACAATTTTCTAGCAAAGTCGGTTGTATTTCCAACAATACAACGGTTTTTCTTTCAATCCATCCCCTTTTGCGGGGAAATTCCACCCGGTCATGGTCCCGTACCGGAACATGACGTCGGAGACTTTTATCGCTATTCAGAAATATCAACGACAACGAAGAACTTACTTCTTCTGATTTAGCTTTAATCCTATATTTACTTCATTTTAAACTGATTTACGGTTTGCTGTAAACTCTCAGCCATCGCCGCCAGATTTTGGCTGGCAGAGGCGATCTCTTCTACCGAAGCTGTTTGCTCTTCGGTAGCTGCAGAAACCGTCTGAGTCGCCGACATATTTTCCTTACTGATTACATCGACTTCTCTTACAGAATCGACTATAGCTTGACTTCCTTGAGCCATCTGCTGGATAGCGACAGACATTTCCTGGGTATGACCTGACACTTTATTCGAAAGATCATTTATTTCTTCAAAAGCTTGACCGGCAATATTTACTACTTCAATACCAACTTTGATATCTTTTTCGCTGATTTCTATAGAAGTAACCGCATCATTAATATTAACTTGATTTTGAGTTATGAGCTCGGCAATTTGCTTAGCTGCTTCTTGAGACTGTTCGGCTAACTTACGTACTTCTTCCGCTACTACTGCAAAACCCCTACCTTGTTCTCCTGCTCGGGCTGCTTCTATCGCTGCGTTTAAGGCCAGGAGATTAGTTTGTTCAGCTATACCTGTAATGACATTAGTAATCTCATCAATCTCTCTTGAGCTCTTAGCCAACCTATCAACCGCATCCTGAACCTTGGAGGATACCTCGTCTATGTTCTTCATCTGATCGACTGCCCGTTTTGCTGCTTCTTGCCCTTCTGTAGCGGCTAAGGCAGCCTCGTTGGTCTGCTGGGCAACAACATTGCTGTTAGCAGCCATTTGTTCCATAGTTGCCGAGCTCTCTTCAACGGCTGCTGTTATCCCATCCACCGCACTTGCTTGTTGTTCAGCTCCTTGAGCCATATTAGTAACAACCGAAGAAACTTCGTTAGCAGCCTGAGCTTGTTGTTCAGCACTGGCAGTCAATTCTTCGGACGAAGCCGCTACCTGTTCAGCCATATTGGATACTGTCTTTACAAGAGTACGAAGATTATCCAGCATGGTATTGAAAGCATCTCCAAGGATACCTACCTCATCTTTGGTTTTCACATTTACATTGTCCCTTGCCAAATTACCTTTAGCCACCTCCTGGATCTCCAAGATAACACCTCTTAAGGGAGCGACGATACTCCGAGCGATTAAATAAGCTGCCCCGATTCCGATCAATAAAAAGATAACGGATACCAGCAGAATTACCTGCCGGAGATTATTAACCCCAGCCATCACCTCAGTTTGTGGTGCTACAACGGCAAGAGACCAAGCTGTACCTACCACCGGAGCATAACCCATGAACTCTATACCACCGTGATAGGTATAAGAACCAACGCCCTTCTCACCTGCTACCATCTTTTTTTCTAATTCCACAAGATCCGCCAATTCAGGGTCAGTCTTTACATTTTCAAAGTCATTGTCCATTTTTTCTACCAGTTCTCGGTCATTATAAGCGACAGTTGTCCCATCTTTATTTAGTATGAAAGCTTCCCCAAACTCTCCAAAAACGAGTTTGTCCGTAAGATTACTTAAGTCATAACCATCCCGAATTGCTATCAGAACAGCACTGATCTGTCCGTTATACGTTATAGGAACTGCATAGGTCATAATAACCGACCCATCCACTTTACTAACTATAGGATCAGAAACTGAAGGTTTTCCAGCCGCTGCATCTCTGAAATAGGAACGGTCTTTAATGTCTGATACAGCCCCATTGGAGCTTGTCAAACTACCTGATAAATCCGCAATTCCCATCCGGATATGCCCTGCTCGTTCAATCTCTTCCATCAGGATTTCCATTTTATCCCCTATAGAAATTGCCGGATTTCGAATAAAAGCATTGTTGGCAAGTACCTCAAGGGAATCAATTTGTGCATTTACATATTCTTCGACAATCATGGCACCTGATTCGGCAAGTTGTTCAAAGGTTATATCGACCTCATTGACAACTGCTTTCGAAGAGAAGTTATAACTAACGACTCCAAGGGTTCCGCACACTACTAATAAAACAAGACTGAATAAGAGCACTAATTTTGTAATTATACTTTTCAATTTTTTATCTTCCTTTCATTAATTAATACTTT
>CALBJS010000288.1 GCA_937892995.1 uncultured Peptococcaceae bacterium
CTCAATTCGGGGGGAATAACCGGTGTAACATCAAGAATCATCCACTCAGGCCTATTCCCCGATTTTTTAAATGCTTCGGCAACTTCCAAACGTCTAATTGCTCGAATCTTACGCTGGCCTGATACTTCTTTAAGTTCAGTCCGAAGCTCCTCATTAAGCTTATCTAAGTCTATCTCTTTAAGCAGTTCCTTAATCGCTTCAGCACCCATCTCAGCCTTAAAAGCATTACCGTATTTTTCCCTGGCTTCCCGGTACTCTGTCTCCGTAAGCAATTGCTTTTTTATCAAGGAGGTATCACCGGGTTCAATCACTATATAGGCAACAAAATAAAGAACTTTTTCTAAGGAGCGTGGTGACATGTCAAGCAAAAGCCCCATCCGACTGGGTATACCCTTGAAATACCAGATATGGGAAACAGGTGCTGCTAATTCGATATGTCCCATTCTTTCTCTTCGAACCTTGGATCTCGTAACCTCCACGCCACAACGGTCGCAAATAATTCCCTTATAGCGAACTCTTTTGTATTTTCCACAATGACACTCCCAGTCACGAGTTGGCCCAAATATCTTCTCACAGAAAAGACCTTCTCTCTCGGGCTTTAATGTACGGTAGTTGATGGTTTCCGGTTTCTTAACTTCCCCAAAGGACCACTTGCGAATCATCTCTGGAGAAGCCAAGCCGATACGCATTCTATCAAAGTTATTTACATCAGGCACGGTATTCTCTCCTTTCGCCCATTAACGGATGTCTGACCATATTAATTACTTCTATGGTTCCAGAACAACCGCGAGGTCAGAATCCTGGTCACTTGAATCATCATCATACTCTTCCTCACTGTCATCTTCTATCACCGAAAATTGGTCATCCATTCCTAATTCTTGAACAACCTCTGTGATATCATCATCTAGTTCCTTAATCTCAATCTCGCTATCTTCTTCAGAAAGTACCGAGACATCCAAGCTAAGGCTTTGTAATTCCTTGATAAGAACTTTAAAGGACTCAGGAACACCTGGTTCAGGGATGTTCTCACCTTTGACGATAGCTTCATAAGTCTTGACCCTACCCACTACATCATCGGACTTTACGGTGAGAATCTCCTGTAAGGTATAAGATGCACCATAAGCTTCAAGTGCCCATACTTCCATCTCTCCAAAACGCTGCCCCCCAAACTGAGCTTTGCCGCCCAGGGGCTGCTGGGTCACCAGAGAGTACGGCCCGGTGGACCGAGCATGGATCTTATCATCTACTAAATGATGCAGTTTAAGCATATACATGTAACCAACCGTAATCTCATTATCGAAGGGTTCGCCTGTACGGCCATCGTAAAGAGTGGTTTTACCACCTTCAGGCAGGCCGGCTTTCCTTAGAGTTTCAATTACGTCTTCTTCTCTAGCACCATCAAAAACAGGGGTAGCAAGATAGAGGCCGAGTACTTTGGCAGCCCAACCCAGATGGGTCTCTAAAATCTGGCCGATATTCATACGGGAAGGTACCCCTAAAGGATTAAGAACAATCTCAATAGGAGTCCCATCAGGCATGAAAGGCATATCTTCTTGATGCATAATCCTTGAAATAACACCTTTATTCCCGTGTCTTCCAGCCATCTTGTCTCCTACGGAGATTTTACGCTTTTGGGCAATATAGACCCGTACCAACTGATTTACCCCGGGAGCCAATTCATCGCCGTTCTCTCTTTTAAAGACTTTGACATCTACTACTTTTCCAGCTTCACCATGAGGAACTCGTAGGGAAGTATCTCTTACTTCTCTGGCCTTTTCCCCGAAAATAGCCCTTAACAGACGTTCCTCGGCCGTTAGTTCGGTCTCCCCTTTAGGGGTTACCTTTCCAACCAGGATATCCCCTGGACGAACTTCGGCACCAATCCGAATAATCCCTCGTTCATCAAGATCCTTCAAGACATCTTCACCCACATTGGGAATATCCCTCGTGATCTCTTCGGGACCAAGCTTCGTATCTCTAGCATCTGCCTCATATTCTTCGATATGAATAGAAGTGAAATAATCTTCTTTTACTAATTTTTCGCTAATGAGGATGGCATCCTCATAGTTACATCCTTCCCAGGGCATAAAGGCTACTAGGACATTACGACCTAAAGCAAGCTCTCCATGATCAGTAGAAGGACCATCAGCAATTACCTCACCTGCCTCAACCCTCTGTCCCTTCATAACGATAGGACGTTGATTGATGCAAGTTCCCTGATTACTCCTAAGATATTTAAGCATATTGTATTTGGTGGTTGTTCCGTCATCATTAGTAATAATTATAGTATCGGAAGTAACCCTTGTAGCTGTTCCCGACTTCTGAGCCACTAGGCAAACAGCCGAATCTACGGCAGACTTATATTCCATGCCGGTTCCAATATACGGTGCATCAGTTTTGAGCAAAGGCACTGCCTGACGTTGCATGTTAGCACCCATCAAAGCACGGTTAGCATCATCGTGTTCTAAGAAGGGAATGAGTGCCGTAGCAATGGAAACCATTTGTTTGGGGGAAACGTCCATATACTGAATACTCTTCGGAGAAACTAGGACGAAGTTCTCTCCATTCCTTGCTTCTACCTTATCGCTTAAGAATAAGCCATTATCGTCCACGACAGAATTCGCCTGAGCAATAATGAACTTCTCTTCCTCATCAGCTGTGAGATAATGGATTGTATCAGTGACTTTACCATCCTCTACTACGCGATAGGGGGCTTCGATAAAGCCATATTCATTAATCCGGCCATAGGTACTAAGAGAGCCGATCAGGCCGATATTCGGACCTTCCGGGGTCTCGATAGGACACATTCTTCCGTAATGGGAATGATGAACGTCCCGTACTTCAAAACCCGCTCTTTCCCTACTTAACCCTCCCGGACCTAGAGCACTTAAGCGCCTTTTGTGAGTAAGTTCTGCTAAGGGATTAGTCTGATCCATGAACTGGGATAACTGGCTGCTCCCGAAGAATTCCTTAATAGCAGCTACCACAGGCCGAATGTTAATTAGAACCTGAGGAGTAATTCCCTCAATATCTTGAATAGTCATTCTTTCCCTGACCACCCTCTCCATACGGGAAAGGCCAATCCTAAACTGGTTCTGAAGAAGCTCTCCTACAGAACGCAGACGCCTATTTCCAAGATGGTCAATATCGTCAGTATTACCTTCGCCATTAATTACTTTAAGCAAACGAGCTATCGAGGCAATAATATCTTCCGTGGTAAGATGCCTGGTAACATTAGTAACATCCAGATTAAGCTTCTTATTAAGCTTATAACGACCCACCTTAGCTAGGTCATAACGTCTTGAATCAAAAAATAATGATTCTAATAAGGAACGGGCACTCTCCACCGTAGGGGGTTCTCCCGGTCGAAGACGTTTATAGATCTCGACTAAAGCCTCTTCCGTAGATTCTGTACTATCCTTTTCTAAGGTGTTCCTAATATACTCGTTATCGTTAAAAGCCTCCAGAATTCTTCCATTTGTAGCATAGCCCAAGGCTCTAACTAAAACTGTGGCAGGAAGCTTACGCGTTCTATCCACACGAACAAAAATATTCTCATTAACATCAGTTTCAAATTCTAGCCAAGCACCCCTATTGGGAATGATAGTAGCACCAAAGATCTTCTTACCACTGGTATCTATACTCTGAGAGTAATATACCCCCGGCGAACGAACTAACTGACTGACGATAACGCGTTCGGCTCCGTTAATGATAAATGTTCCCTTATCGGTCATCAAGGGAAAATCCCCCATGAAAACTTCTTGTTCCTTAACCTCCCCGGTTTCTTTGTTAATAAGACGCACTTTCACCCTAAGGGGAGCTGCGTAAGTCACATCGCGCTCTTTACATTCTTCCACTTCATACTTCGGATCCCCGAAACTGTAATCAATAAATTCCAATACCAAATTTCCCGTAAAATCCTGAATAGGGGAGATATCGCGAAACATATCTCGTAATCCTTCCTTCAAGAACCATTGATAGGAATTTTGTTGGATCTCAATCAAGTTGGGCATTTTCAGAACTTCCCGAAGCCTCGAATAACTCCAACGTTCTCTAGTTCCAACTTTAATAGGATAAACCATAATGCTTCACCCTCTCAGTGTAATTTCCTGATTGATCTATAAATAAACTAATAGTAGACTAACAAGCATTTCAACGGATAATAATATACTAAGTACATATAAAGTATGTAAAGATAAATAGGTATAAACGCCAAAAGCAAGGCTTTTAGTTAAAAAACCTCGCTCATAGTTTATGGAGCTACCTCAAATGAGATGCAATACATCCACACCTATTATCTCCCTACATTATTAGTTTGTATTTCCTCTTAAATTCACAGTGACAGTTATTAATCTTAACAAGCAATTTATAACTTGTCAAGAAAAATTTTGGAAAACTAAGACGGAATTTGACTTATTCTAAATATTTTTTCTAATTTAATTGTTTACCTTTTAAATTTTACACCAAAAAAGTGATGCCGGCTATCTCAGCCGACATCACTGTCATAATAATCCTAAGTTATTTCATTAGCAAACCTTGCTTTATCCCTTACTTGATTTCTACAGTAGCACCTGCTTCAACAAGCTTAGCTTTAATAGCTTCTGCCTCGTCTTTAGCGACTTTCTCTTTGATAGCTTTGGGTGCACTATCTACAAGTTCCTTAGCATCTTTAAGGCCAAGGCTAGTGATTTCGCGAACAGTTTTAATAACGTTGATCTTAGCAGCACCAACACTGGTCAGAACAACATCAAATTCGGTTTGTTCTTCAGCGGCAGGAGCAGCGGCACCTGCTGCTGGGGCAGCGGCAACAGCTGCAGGAGCAGCAGCACTTACCCCAAACTCTTCTTCGAAAGCTTTAACGAGCTCAGCGAGCTCAAGAACTGTCATACCTTTTACGGCTTCTAAAATTTCAGCAGTTTTGGACATTATGTGTATCCCCCTTAATATTTTAATAAAAACTTTTTTAGTGACCCCACTAGGTCATCAGCCATTTTTCAGCCATGCATGGCTGAAACTAGGAACATCCTGTTCCATGTCCATGACCGTCGGATTTCGGGCTTCGATTTTACGCTTGAGCTTCTTTCAGCTTGCGTACTTCTTCCAATGCATATCCAAGTTTACGGAGAGGTCCTTGCAGAACATTGACCATACCCTGAAGTGGGCCTTGCATCCCTGAGAGTACCTGGGAAAGAAGAATTTCCCTCGAAGGAAGATTGGACAGAACCTTGATTCTTTCAGGACCGATTACTGTTCCTTCTAATACCCCAGCCTTAATAGTCAGTTTTTTATTCTTCTTACTGAATTCCGACAGGATCTTAGCAGGAGCAACAGGATCAGCTGAAAAAGCCAAAGCGGTAGGACCTTTTAAATATTCATCCAATCCTTCGATCCCGATCTCCTGGGCAGCCCTGCTAACCATGGTGTTCTTCAGTACTCTATATTCCACCCCGGCCTGACGTAACTCAACCCTTAAGTTAGTAACTTGAGATACCGTTAGTCCTCTATAGTCAGCAAGTACAACCCCATTAGCACCTTGAAACTTTTGTTTGATATCCTCTACCACTTTTTGTTTCTCTTCATATTTTGCCATTGATGCACCTCCTTCCAATAAAACAAGCCCCCGCTGCATACGGAGGCAAGATATTCTATGTCTTTGCTAGAATTAAATCCCATCCTCCACCTCGGCAGAAATTAAGCTTTTAGCACCTGCTGTCTACAGCGGAAATTATTAAGTTAGGAACCCAAAATTTACTCGGTATATCTCAACCTAAGAGATTCTCTTAAAGAATCTTCAAAGGATTGATTTTCACTCCCGGTCCCATGGTAGATGATACTGTAATACTACGAACATATTGCCCTTTTACAGCAGCCGGTCTAGCCTTTACGATAGTATCGGCTATAGTCCTGTAGTTCTCCATGAGTTTTTCTGGTTCGAAAGAAGCCTTACCAATCGGTATATGGATAATACCGGCTTTGTCAGCTCTGTATTCTACTTTACCGGCTTTAATCTCTTTGACTGCTCTCTCTACGTCAAAGGATACTGTTCCTGTCTTGGGGTTAGGCATAAGACCTTTTGGTCCAAGTAATCTACCAAGCTTACCTACTGTACCCATCATATCCGGAGTAGCTACCGCTACATCAAAACCAAACCAGCCCTGTTGGATTTTCTCCACCATATCTTCAGCACCTACAAAATCAGCACCAGCTTGTTCAGCTTCTTTAGCCTTTTCCCCTTTAGCAAAAACCAGTACACTGCGAGTCTTGCCGGTACCATGGGGAAGAACAATTGCTCCACGGATCTGTTGATCCGCATGGCGGGTATCGATACCCAGTCTAAACGCTATTTCAATTGTTTCATCGAACTTTGCTTTGGCATTTGTCTTAACAAAATTAAGTGCCTCTGCGGGCTCATAAAGAGTCTGACTATCGAAAGTTTTTAAAGCATCAAGATATTTTTTTCCTTTTTTAGCCACGTTTCTTTACCTCCTTGTGGTAGTCGGGTACTTATACCCTCCCACATAATACGGATTAGAATCTCTATCTACATAACATCGATTCCCATACTGCGTGCAGTTCCTTCTACCATACGCATTGCAGCCTCAACACTGGCCGCATTCAAATCTTTCATCTTTATTTCTGCTATTTCCTTGACTTGATCTTTGGTCACCTTAGCAACCTTTTGTTTATTTGGAACACCGGATCCTAATTGAATATTAGCAGCTTTTTTCAACAATACCGAAGCCGGCGGAGTCTTAAGCACAAATGTGAAGGAACGGTCTTCATAAATCGTGATTTCGACAGGAATGATCAGTCCAGCTTGATCCTTAGTTTTCTCATTATATTCTTTACAGAACCCCATGATATTAACACCATGCTGACCAAGTGCAGGTCCAACCGGAGGAGCCGGGTTTGCCTTGCCGGCATTAATCGCTAATTTAACCAGCCCAATTACTTTTTTCGCCATAATTACACCTCCTATCCTTCAGTTATTTATTTAGTCAAGTTTTTCAACTTGCCCAAATTCCAGCTCGACCGGAGTCTCTCTTCCAAACATAGAGACCGAAACCCTGACTTTTTGTTTTTCCTCCAGGATTTCCATCACGACTCCTATGAAATCCTTAAAAGGACCCGAAATTACCTTAATAGACTGCCCTACATTCACATCAATCTTAGCACGTACTTTTTCCAAACCCATCTGGCGAAGAATCGCAGCAACTTCATGTTCCATAAGGGGAATAGGTTTACTGCCACTTCCGACAAAGCCTGTAACACCCGGGGTATTACGAACTACATACCAAGAATCATCAGTCATATTCATTTCAACCAAAACATAACCCGGAAACACCTTGCGTTTGGAGACCTTTTTCTTACCATTCTTAATCTCGATCTCATCTTCCATAGGCACCAGGACACGAAATATCTTATCCTCCATGTTCATGGATTCGACACGCTTCTCCAGATTTGTTTTCACCTTGTTCTCATAACCGGAATAAGTGTGAATAACATACCAGTTTTTAGCCATTAAACGAAGGCCTCCTCAAAAGATTCACCCCTGCGTCAGCTACCAATTAAGGCGTTCATAACAAAGGTCAGGCTACTATCTACAATCCAGATAAGCAAAGCTATAATCCCTACAGAAACAAACACCACCCCGGTATAAACCAGTAGTTGCTGACGGGTCGGCCAATGAACCTTTTTTAATTCATTCCAGACCTCACGGAAATGATTAAATCTTTTCCCAAAGCCCTTAAACT
>CALBJS010000289.1 GCA_937892995.1 uncultured Peptococcaceae bacterium
GACTAGGGCTTCAGGTTATGTCCGCAGTGAAATAGGGAAAATCGTGAGACTCCGTTATGTTCCGGAGATTGCTTTTAAATATGATCATTCTATTGAACATGGAGCCCATATTTCTAAATTATTGCGTGAAGTCGGAGTGAAAGGTGATCCCAGCGATGCAGAAGAGAACGACGACTAGCATTCTAAAACAGATTAAGTTAGAAATAGAAAAAGTGCCAGAAGCGGCACTTTTCTCCCATGTTTCCCCTGATGGCGATTGTTTGGGTTCTATGCTTGCTCTTGGAATAGCTTTAGAAGGTCTAGGTAAGAGGGTATTTTATTATAATGCCGGACCTTTGCCTGAAAACTTAAATTCTCTTCCGGGGGTGGCCCGTATCTCTATGTCAATTCCTGAAGAACTTCCGAAAACCCTCATTTTTGTTGATTGTGCTGAAGCCGAGAGGGTCAATAGTATTATGACCAGGGAGTATTTTCAAGGTAAAAAGGTGTTAAATATCGATCACCATGTTTCTAATGCTTATTTTGGGTCTTTAAACTGGATAGATCCGGAAGCGGCAGCTACAGGAGAAATGATATATAGATTAATCAGGAAGCTAGGAGTATCTATCTCTAAGGATATTGCTATCAATCTTTACACTGCCATAATAACAGATACCGGAAGATTCAGCTTTAGCAACACAACTGCTAAAAGCTTTAAGATTGCCGCAGAACTAGTGAAGACGGGTATTGACCTTGCAGCAATTAATAATATCTTATTTGAACGGAAGACTCTCTCTCAGACAAAGCTTTTGCTGAAGGCTCTTTCCAATCTAGAGTTCCGTCAAGGTGGGACTATTGCAGTTATGGTTCTATCACAAAAGGATTTTGAGGAGACCGGTGCTGAAAAAAATCTTAGTGAAGGCTTAGTTAATTATGCCCGTAACATTGAAAACGTTGAAGCAGCCGCTCTCCTCAAAGAAATTGGAACCAAGGAGATTAAGGTAAGTTTCCGTTCTAATTCTTGGTTAGATGTTAACAGAATAGCTTCTCAATTTGGCGGCGGTGGTCATATCAGGGCTTCGGGTTGTTCGCTTAACTTGCCGTTAGAGAAGGCTAAGGAAAGTGTCATTCTCGCTTTGGAGGAGGCTATAAATATTGAACGGAATAATTAATGTCTTAAAACCTATCGGCATGACCTCCGCAGATATCGTTAGGTGGATACTTAAGAAAACAAAAGCTAAAAAAGCCGGCCATATCGGCACTCTCGATCCTGGCGCTGCCGGAGTGCTCCCCATCTGTGTTGGGAAGGCCACTAGGCTGGCAGAATATCACTCTGAACAAGAAAAATACTATAGAGCTGAAATCACCTTAGGCATTACCACTGATACCCAGGATGCTTTTGGTAGGGAGTTAACTAGGGTAATATCTAAAGTATCCCGAGATGAATTCAAAAGGGTGTTAAAGGAGTTCCAGGGTAAAATAGAACAAGTACCGCCAATGTATTCGGCAGTGAGAAAAAACGGCAAACATTTGTATGAGTATGCTCGACAAGGATTAGAAGTGGCAAGGGCGAAACGTCAAGTAACTATACATAAACTGGAGATAATTGATTGGCAAGAAGACGCTTTCCCTAAGGCTCTTATTGATATCGAATGCTCTAAAGGAACCTATATCCGTACTTTGTGCCAGGATATAGGTGAATATTTAGGGTGTGGTGCCCATATGTCTTTTCTTCTCAGGCTTAGAGCAGGTAATTTTACCATTGATTCCGCCTTCACTCTCGAAGAAATTGAAAGATACCTCACTAAAAAAAATTATAGTTTTGTTTTAGATATGGACTGGGGACTTAAGCTGCCTGAAGTCAGAATCCCACAAGGGCGGTTAGCTGCTTTTAAAAATGGACTTTCTACCGAAGGTTCTTTGATTCAAGGAAAAACCGTTGCTGATCATCAGCCTGTCAAAGTATTCTGCGAAGGGCATTTTATTGGAATTGGTACTTGGGATAATGATTGCCTTTGTCCAAATAAAGTATTATGTTAATTAGACGAATTATGGGAGGTAGGGGGCTTGAAGATCTATAAGATAGGACGAGGTCAAACTTATGAACCAACCGTTATCGCCCTTGGTAATTTTGATGGTGTTCATCTTGGCCATCAGGAAATACTAAAAAAAGGTTTAGAAAAAGCCCAGTCTTTAAATATTAAGTTATCAGTTCTTCTTTTCGATCCACATCCTTTAAAAGTACTTTACCCGGAGAGAAAATTAAATCTTCTAACAGGACGTGAAGAAAGGTTAATGCTTTTTGAAGAGATTGGGGTTCATAAAGTATTCCTTTTGCCATTCACTTCCCAATTTGCCAACACTTCTCCGAGGGAGTTTGCTCAAGAAATTCTTTCAAGAATCGGTGCTCGACATGTGGTAGTTGGTTTTAATTATTCTTTTGGGTACCAAGGGAAAGGGAACTCTGAAGAGCTAAAAAATCTTGGGGAAGAACAAGGTTTTAGAGTAAGTGTGGTTCAGGCCCAGAAGATAAATGATATCGTAATTTCCTCAACGGAAATAAGAAGATATCTTCTGAACGGAGAAATCAGCTTAGCCAAAGAAATGATAGGGCGTTCTCCTAAATTATCAGGGAAAGTAGTTCATGGGGATGGCAGAGGAAAAAACCTTGGTTATCCGACTGCAAATATCCAATTGCAGGAGGACTTACTTATCCCTAAAAATGGTGTTTATGCTATAAATTCAAAAATCGATGGGAATATATATGGAGGAATGATGAATATCGGTGTTCGTCCAACCTTCACTTCTGATCAGGAAAGGACAATAGAAGTCAATTTCTTTGATTACGAAGGAGACTTATATAATAAGGAGCTCATGATAAGCATAGAGGCTAGATTACGCTCAGAAAGAAAATTCGCTGGTTTAGAAGAGATAATCGCACAGTTAATTAAAGATAAGGAGCAAGCGGTCAACCTTCTTCGTTCTTGATTGCTTTGCAATGCCAAATAAATACTAACATGACGCTGAGGTAAACTTTACAAACTTAGTCTAATAAGTTAAAATTAACAAAGAAACCACTGACTGGGTTGGGCGAGTCTCCAACGCCTTACTTGGTAGTAGGTGCTTAAATAAAATGGAGGTACAAAATGGAGGTACATTACTATTATGCTTAAACCGGAAAAAAAGAAAGAAATTATTAACCAATTTCAACAGCACGAAGGTGATACGGGTTCACCTGAAGTTCAGATCGCACTTCTCACTACTAGAATCAATGAATTAACGGAGCATTTCAAAACCCATAAAAGAGATCATCATTCCCGTCGTGGCCTTTTGAAATTAGTTGGCCAACGTCGGGCTCTTCTAAATTATCTGAAGAAGTCGGATTTTAACCGTTATCGTAAAATTATTACCGACTTAGGCTTACGTCGTTAATAAAAAGTTTTAAAGAAAAAATAACACAAGTATGACTGAGGAGCGAGTATTCGCTCCTTGTGTGTTAAGGCCAGCTATTATTTAATCGTTACTGCTGTTTTATTTATCCTTAGGCAGGAAATAATAAATAATATGTCGAAGAGTTATCAGATTGTCGATAAAAAAGAAGTGTGATTTAAGGGGGTTTCATTGTGACTCAAGAGGTTTTAGAACGTTCTTTGCAGGTAGGAAATAGAAAACTATCTTTTGAAACAGGTACGATCGGTCGGCAGGCTGGTGGTGCAATATACCTTAGATATGGTGATTCAGTTGTTTCAGCATTTGCTACAACTAGTTCGCAGCCACGTGAAGGTATTGACTTTTTCCCATTAACAGTTGATATGGAAGAACGTTTTTATGCAGTTGGCAAAATTCCCGGGGGATTTATTAAAAGAGAAGGGAGACCTAGTGAAAGGGCTACTTTGTCCGCTAGGCTAATTGATAGACCCATTAGACCTCTCTTCCCTGAAGGTTATCGAAACGATGTTCAAGTAGCGGCTATGGTTATGTCTGTTGATCAAGATTGTGCTCCGGATGTGATGGCCATTAATGCTGCTTCAGCAGCGTTAACCATCTCGGACATTCCTTTCGAAGGTCCTATAGCTGCTGTAATTGTTGGTTTGGTCGATGAAGAATATGTAATTAATCCGACTGTAGAGCAGTTGGAACGGAGCAGAATGCAATTATACGTAGCAGGAACTAAAGACGCAGTGATGATGGTAGAAGCAGGTGCTTATGAAGTTCCCGAAGAACAAATGTTGGAAGCAATCATGTTCGGTCATGAAGAGATTAAAAGAATTGCCGAATTCATAGAAGCTTTTAGAGAAGAAGCCTTAAAAATTAATTTAGCTAAGCTAAAAAGAGAAGTTGTCCCAGTGGAGATTCCTTCCGAAATTTTAGAAAGAGTTAGTGCTTGGGCTTATGATAAGCTAGACCAGGCGATTAGAACCGAAGAGAAACTAGCTAGGCAGGAAGCCGTTGAACAGGTGAAACAAGATGCATTAGATTTCTTTGCAGAAGAATTTCCTGAAGAACTGAATTTTGTTTCCAAAGTGCTTGAAGATCTTGTTCACAAGATAATCCGGAAATTAATTACGGTAGAACATATTAGACCTGATGGACGAGCCTTAGATGAAGTACGAAAAATCAGTGTCGAGGTTGGGCGCCTCCCCAGGACCCACGGTAGTGCTTTATTCACGCGCGGGCAGACTCAGGTTCTAACCGTTGCAACCTTAGGTGCTGTTGGGGATGAACAAATAATAGATGGTTTGGGGTTAGAAGATTCCAAGAGATATATGCATCATTATAATTTCCCACCCTTTAGTGTTGGAGAAGTACGGCCTATGAGAGGTCCAGGAAGACGTGAAATCGGCCATGGTTCACTGGCCGAGCGTGCCTTAGTGCCGGTTATTCCAACTGAAGAAGAATTTCCGTATACATTAAGGCTGGTCTCTGAAGTTTTAGAATCTAATGGTTCAAGTTCGATGGCCTCGGTCTGTGGGAGCACCCTTGCTTTAATGGATGCCGGTGTTCCAATAAAAGCCCCTGTAGCTGGAATTGCCATGGGACTTATTAAAGAAGACGGCCATATCGCTATTCTTACAGATATACAAGGTCTTGAAGACCATGATGGGGATATGGATTTTAAGGTGTCGGGTACGGTTAAAGGTATCACTGCCTTGCAGATGGATATTAAAATCAAAGGTGTGGACAGAGAGATACTATCCCAAGCACTGGAACAAGCTAAAGCAGGTAGAACTTTTATTTTAAATAAGATGCTGGAGGCCTTACCTGAACCTAGAAAGGAAATTTCTCCATATGCTCCACGTATTATTTCATTCACTATTCACCCGGATAAAATAAGAGATGTTATCGGCCAGGGTGGTAAAATCATTAAGAAGATTGTTGAGGAAACTGGGGCCAAAATTGATATTGAAGATGATGGCAGGGTATTTATTTCGGCCATCGACAGTGAAGCCGGAGAGAGGGCAGCTAAGATAATTCATTCCCTGACCCAGGATATTCAAGTAGGAAAAATCTATCAAGGAAAAGTTGTAAGAATCATGGATTTTGGTGCTTTTGTTGAAGTTATCCCTGGAGTTCTTGGTTTACCTGGTAAAGATGGCTTGGTTCATATATCCCAGCTTGATATCGGTAGAGTGGCAAAAGTCGAAGATGTGGTCAAAGTAGGCGATGAGATCCTAGTAAAAGCTACCGGTATAGATAAACAAGGGAGACTTAACCTTTCTCGGAAGGAAGCTCTTGGCCAAGAAAACAGTATAAGAAAATAACGGGCTAGGTTATCTCATTATTAGAGACACTAAATTTTCATAGGTAAACTTGTATAAACGTCTGTCTTCTTAACCTCTAGCATAGTAATCTAGAGGGAGGGAAGCGGATGTTTATTTTCAAATTAGCAAAAATAAAATTTAAAATAGGGACCCTAATTATTGTTTTCTTAAGTCTTATTTTCGTTGGAAATCAAATCATCGAGGTAAGCCAATCTAACCTTCCAACCCCACTGGAGCAGGTCACTACTGAGGAAAAAGTGATAGCTTTGACTATCAATGTCGACTGGGGAGAAGAATACATTCCAAAGATTTTAGCTATTTTAAACGAGAATAAGGCAAAAGTTACTTTTTTTGTTACAGGACGCTGGGCCCGGAAAAATCCGGAGCTTCTTAAATATATGGCCTCCCAAGGTCATCAGATCGAAAACCATGGTTATTATCATTCCCATCCCGATAAGCTATCTGTTGCTAAAAATAAAGAAGAATTAGTTATGACTGAGAAAGCAATCGTAGAACTAATAGGCAGAAAAACCATGTATTATGCTCCGCCCTATGGTGAAAGAGGTCGCAATGGTTTAATAGCCGCAGAAGAGCTAGACTATATTACTGTTCTCTGGACATTAGATACAATCGACTGGAGGTCAGATAGTACCCCTGAGCTTATCGTGCAAAGGATCTTGGAGCCCAAAATAAGATATGGCATAAAACCTGAAAGAAAGGGGGCTATTGTATTAATGCACCCCAAGGAAAATACGGTGATTGCTCTCCCCAAGGTTCTTTCTCGTCTTAGGGGAGAGGGTTATGAGGTAGTAACGTTAGAAAAATTAATAACATTTGGTTTATTGGGAAATACTACCCCTTGAGCTAACTAAAGGGGTGGTAGCGTGAAGAAGGTTTGGACGCGGTTAATAATTTGCGTCGTTCTATTTATTTTCATTTTAACGAGCTTTTCCTATGCAGATGTCACCTTTTCGTTTGAGGAAATTGAAGAAACAACTTTCTTAGAGATAAAAGAGGATATGATTATTGAGACATCCAAGGTAACGGGTAATAAATGGACTCTCCCCTATGTATCGGCTCATTCTGCCGTTCTGTTAGATGCTCAAACAGGTGATATCCTTTATGATAGGGAAGCAGAAAAACAGCGTCCTCCTGCCAGTACTACTAAGATTTTAACAGCTATCCTGGCTTTAGAAATGGCTGGTCTGGACGAGACGTCCATTGTTAGTGAGAAGGCTGATAAGGTGGGAGAGTCTTCCCTTTATCTTAATAAGGGAAATAAAATTAAGCTTGGGGAACTGATTGAAGGAGCATTAATACGCTCTGGAAATGATGCCTGCGTAGCCATTGCCGAACAAACGGCAGGGAGTCTGGATGAATTTATTAGACTGATGAATCTTAAAGCTGTTTCCTTGGGAGCTCGTAATTCAAACTTTGTTAACCCCCATGGTTTACCTGATAAGGATCATTATACTACTGCATATGATCTTGCTATTATCGCCAGGTATGCAATGGCTAATCCGGTGTTTTCAAAAATAGTGGCCCAGAAGATATCTACCATTGACTTTGAGCAACCTCAGAAATCACAGATAGCGAAAAATACTAATAAACTCCTATGGAATTACTCTTTTGCTGATGGCATTAAAACAGGGACAACTAATGCCGCAGGCAAATGTTTGGTCGCTTCTGCCAGTAAGGAAGGTAGGAGATTGATCTGTGTGACTCTTAATGCCCCAGACCGTTTTGGGGATGCTAAGAGGCTCTTGGAATGGGGGTTTAACCATACCGAGATAGTCACTATGGGAAAGAAAGGTGACCTCATCACTAGCTACCCGGGTTATGGGACCAATATCCCGATAATTCTAGGAGGGGATGTATTGTTCTGCGTTGAAAAAGACAAGAAAGAGGATCTGAGAGTTCAATCAGAATTTATAAGAGGTATTTATCCGCCGATCAAGGCTGGTGATGTTTTAGGTAATTATAATATTCTTATTGGGGATAAGGTGCTAAAGAAAGTATCACTTAAATCTCAGTTGGATTATGTCGGTAGCCTAATAAATTATTCGGGTACGTTAGACTTAATCGTTGAACACGTTCTGGATTTATGGGAGAAGAAAGGATAAACTATAATACATAGGAGCATTTCATATGAATAACATATCTTTATGGATATGATAGAAAATGACAATTTATTTAGATACTAGGGGGATGATTAGTTGTATCGGAAACATGTACTACCGAATGGAGTAAGGGTATTGACTGAAGAGATTGATTACGTTCGTTCTGTGGCTATAGGATTATGGGTCGGAACAGGTTCTCGTAATGAACCCGAAGGTTACGAAGGAATCTCACATTTTATTGAACATATGTTCTTTAAGGGTACAAAGAATCGAACTGCTCGCCAGCTTGCCGAGTCACTAGAAGCGGTAGGTGGGCAGCTAAATGCCTTTACTACAAAAGAATTCACTTGTTATTTTGCAAAGGTTCTTGATGAAGATATTTCCCTGGCTATAGATGTTTTAAGTGATATGTTCTTCAATTCTCGTTTTGAGGGTAAAGAGATTGAAAAGGAGAAGAATGTAGTCATTGAAGAGATAAAAATGTATCAGGATACTCCTGATGAACTTATCCATGATCTTTTCTCCCAGTACGTTTGGAATGACCATCCATTAGGAAAACCGATCCTCGGTATTAAGGATACAATCGATGGTCTCACTAGAGAAAAGGTTATGGATTACCTTGATACCCGCTATACCCCGGATCAAGTCGTTATTGCCGTAGCAGGGAAGATTAATCATGAGGATATTGTCCGCCAGCTTTCTGTTTTTGGAGATTTTAAAAGGGAGAGAAAGGAGCTTAGAGTAGAAAAACCACAAGGCAGTATTTTTAGAAATGCAGTGGGGAAAGATACGGAGCAGATGCATTTAATCGTTGGTGTACCAGGTTTGAGCCAAGATGACGAAGATATGTATGTTCTTCATATTATTAATAATATTCTAGGTGGGGGCCTCAGCTCCCGTCTTTTCCAAGAAATAAGGGAACAGAGGGGTTTGGCTTATTCCGTCTACTCTTATCATTCTACTTATGCTGATACTGGATTATTCGCAGTCTATGCCGGTACAAGTCCAGCTAAGACCGAAGAAGTAATAAAGTGCACATTGGAGGAGATTAACACTCTGAAAAATAAAGGCATTACTGAGGAGGAACTGATTAGAACGAAAGCCCAGATTAAAGGTAATCTGTATTTAGGGTTAGAGTCAGTAAGTAGTAGGATGAGCAGGCTTGGCAAGACAGAACTAAGCTTGGGAAGAGTAAAAACAGCTGAAGAGTCAGTAGAACATTTGGAAAAAGTAACTTTGCCCGATATAAAAAGGGTGATGGAACGTCTTTGGGTAAAGGATAAGATAAGTATCCTTACCTTAGGACAGAAAGGTTTTAATACGAATTTTGAGAAGATTGTAAGTAGCATATAGTTTCGGGCAATACTTTTGGATTGCAAGGTTATTTTACAGTAGTGAAAAAAACGCGAAGAGAAATAAACAAAAACCGCTTTGTTGGCGGTTTTTTGATCAATTTTGCAGGACTTGCAGATGTTTTGAAGAAAAAAGATAAAGTCTAACAATTTAATTTTGCTGAAGGGTGAAAAATATGAAAGATACTATTCAGGTTAAAATCAAAAAGGTAAAGAAATCTAATAAAGAAAGCAAAATCCCTCTATATGCTACCCCAGGTGCTGCCGGTGCAGATCTATTTGCTTGCTTAGATAAGGATGTAATAGTAAAGCCCGGAGAGAGGGCTCAGGTTCCTACAGGGGTTGCAATCGAATTGCCCGGTCCTAATTTGGTAGCCCTCATTTTTGCCCGTAGCGGATTAGCTTCTAAAAAAGGTTTAGCCTTAAGTAATGGAGTAGGGGTAGTAGATTCGGACTTTAGGGGTGAAATCATGGTGCTCATGGTTAATCTTGGACAAGAAGATGTCCTTATCCAGAACGGGGACCGGATAGCCCAGATGTTATTCTTTGATTCCTATAAAGCATCTTTTACAGAAGTAGAAGGATTAGAGGATAGCCTTAGGGGGGAGGGGGGATTTGGATCGACTGGTCCAAAATAAGCAGAAATAATAAAACTGCTCAAAAAATTATGGTCTAGCTATCTGCGAAAAGTCATAGATATCCTCAGGGGGAATTCTATGAAAACATTGATAATCGTTCTGCTTGGCGGTGGAATCGTAATATCTGTTAGAACCAGGCAAAAAATGATGATGTGGCGTTCACCATATAGGTCAGGAGCATTAGCGAAAGCTATCACTCAATTGGTGGGAACTGCCGGGGGTATTTATTTGTCTCTAGAATTATTATTGACTTTTTTAGGAATACCGGAAAACTTATGGAATCCTCCTTCTGCCTATTATTTTAAACCTTTGGCGGTTTTTTCTATCTTTATTGCAATTTTTCAGCCATATGGCCAAATAATTATGACCTATATTCAGAAGAGGAGGGGATAGATATGCTTTTGAGTGAACTATCTGGGAAAGAGATAGTTAATCTTCATGATGGTGCTAAACTTGGTTTAGTCGGTGATAGTGATATTAAGATAGATATAAATGGAAAAGTGGAGGCACTGATTATTTCCTCCAGATCTGGATATAGCTGGTTTTTTGCTAGAAATAACGAGAGAGAAGGGGAATCTGTAGTTGTGCCCTGGAAAGCTATTAAAAAAATCGGTAGCGAAGTGATTATTGTCGATATTAATTACGCTAAATTTGTGTAGTACACCGCGACATTAGGTCATCCGTGGCGTTAAGCGTAGCACCACACCAGTAGTTCGAATTAAATGATATTTTGGTTAAAAAAAGGTACTACTTGCTATACATGATCATTATTTGACAGGCTTCTTTCATTATAATAAAATATTAAGAGTTATTACCCCGAACTTCTAGTACGGGGTTTTGCCTTAGTATGTCGGAAAGCGCAAACTCTTCCCGACATACTAAGTGCAAATAGGGCTAACTCGATCTAAACGCTTGGAGTCAGAGCCACGTATTTTAATAGTACTTCAGGAGGGGTTATCTTGAGCAAAATTCGGGTATTCGTAGCTGGTGCGAGTGGGAAAATGGGCAGGGAAACTGTCCGAACCATTCTTAGGCAAGAAGATATGGAAATTGTAGGAGTATCAGATATTCAGAATCAGGGAATGGATATCGGAATGATCCTGGGTATAACTCCATTAGGCATAAAAATTTCAGGTCAAATAAGTGCTGAGATCCTTAAAAAACTAAGGATCGATATCCTTGTAGATTTTACTAATCCCCAATCAGTTTTTATTAATGCTAAAGAAGCTATTAGAGCCGGAGTTGTTCCTGTTATTGGAGCGACAGGATTAGATGACCAAGAGGTTGCTGAACTGGAGGAATTGGCTAAGGAGTATAATAATGGGGTCTTTATTGCTCCTAATTTCGCCCTTGGGGCTATTCTTATGATGAAATTCGCTCGGGAAACTGCAAAATTCTTTAACCATGTGGATATTATTGAATACCATCATGATAATAAACTGGACGCACCTTCAGGCACTGCCTTAAAAACAGCAGAAATGATTGCTGAAATTCGAAGGCCCCTGATGCAAGGACATCCTAATGAGTATGAGAAGATTCCAGGAGCACGTGGCGGGGATATCGATGGAATACATATTCATTCCGTTCGTTTGCCAGGAATGGAAGCTCATCAAGAAGTAATTTTTGGTGGGCTTGGACAAACCTTAACCATCCGACACGATGCCTACACTAGGGAAACTTATATGCCGGGAGTAATGCTTGCTATTCGTAAAGCGTATAAGCTGAACAAATTGGTAATTGGGTTGGAGAATTTCCTGGATTAGGAGGGAATCTTTAAGCACCGCATCCTAGGCCTACTCATATAATGGATAGTAGTTTACGGGATACTATCCAACAAGGAGGCATAAATATGGGTGCGGTACTTGAAGGAGTACATCTTGCAGTAATCGGTGGTGATGACAGGGAAATCTATCTTATCCCTGAGTTACAGAAAAAAGGAGCTTATATTTTAGGGTTAGGGCTTGAGAGATCGCCATTAGGGAATAGCATTGAACACGTAAGAACATTTAAGGAATTAACGGAGAGAGCAAATGCCCTTCTTCTTCCAATGTTCGGAACCGATGAACGGGGATTAATAAAAGCAAAATACTCGAATTCTCCCATTTTTCTTAATAATGAAGTTCTTGAATCTATACCGTTTGGTGTTCCACTTTTTATTGGCTGGGCTCGCCCCGCTTTAAAGATGGCAACTAAGATTTTGAACATAAAGCTGATAGAAATAGCCAACAGAGACGAGGTAGCTATTCTTAATTCCATACCTTCTGCAGAAGGTGCTATCCAAATGGCCATGGAAGCAACCAATATCACAATACATAGTAGTGAAAGCTTTGTATTGGGTCTTGGAAGAACAGGTATAACGCTAATCAACATGCTCAAGGGTATAGGAGCAAAGGTCACAGCGGTAGCACGTAAACCCGCAGATTTAGCCCGTGCTTTAGAAATGGGAGTTCGAGTAATTGACTACCCAGAACTCGAGAGGGAAATTAGTAGGGCGGAGATTATTTTCAATACTGTGCCCGCACTTATTCTTAACAAGAATATCCTCGAGAAAATGTCTAGGGAGGTTGCGATTATTGACCTTGCTTCCATTCCAGGTGGAACTGACTTCGAGTATGCTCAATTACTTGGAATTAAAGCGCAGCTTGCTCCTGGCCTGCCGGGAATCGTAGCACCTAAAACTGCGGGAAAAATTCTTGCTAAAATATATCCGCAAGTAATTCTTGAACATCTCCCCCCTAACCTTCGGAGTAATTCGGAAGGGGGTGTGTTGAAGTGAGATTCAAAGGTGTTAAGATAGGCTTTGCCCTGACCGGCTCCCATTGCACACTGGCAGGAGTAATGATAGTTTTAAAGCAGCTTGTGAATGAAGGGGCAGATATAACCCCTATTATCTCCTACACGATAGACCAGATTGATACTAGGTTTGGAAAATCCGACTATTGGAAAGCAAATATCAAGGAATTAACGGGCAAAGATCCCTTAGGAACCATCCCAGAAGTGGAACCAATCGGACCGAAAAAACTTCTTGATTGTGTAGTGATTGCTCCCTGTACTGGGAATACCTTAGCTAAATTGGCTAACGGAATAACCGACACACCGGTCTTGATGGCAGCTAAAGCACACCTTCGGAATCAAAGGCCAATAGTCATAGCAGTATCTACTAATGATGGACTCGGGGTAAACGCAAGAAACATCGGTACTCTGTTGTCAATCAAAAATATTTTCTTAGTTCCGTTTGGGCAGGATAGTCCGCTGAAAAAGTCCAATTCCTTGGTAGCACATATGGATAAGATACCTGATACTATCCTTGAGGCTTGCCGAGGGAGACAGATCCAACCGTTGTTGGTAGAATTTACTTCTTATGATTAACTCTAGGATTTAGTATTCTTATGAATAGAGAAAAAGTATGAATTAGGGTTATTAGGGGATTTAGGTATGTGAATTTAGTGTTCGCTCTAACACTAAATTCATAACTTATTTTTTACCCTTGCAAGCTATAAATGTAGTACAAATTGCAAACTTACTGTTATAATGACAATAGGTTATTGAGGGAGGAGTTTTATCTTGCGCATCTTGATACAAAAATTTGGGGGAACATCAGTTGCCAATGCGGAAAAAAGAGCCCAGGTGGCTGCTAAGGTATCCGAAGCAGTTAGTCAAGGTTATTCGCCGGTCGTAGTTGTTTCAGCAATTGGACGCACGGGGGATCCTTACGCTACAGATACTTTTATAAAAATGGTTTCTAATATCTATTCAGAAGTACCGAAAAGAGAATTGGATTTATTGATGAGTTGTGGCGAGGTTATTTCCGGATCAGTTATGGTCAGTAACTTACAGAGTCTTGGATTAGAAGCTGTTCTTCTTACCGGGGGTCAGGCAGGTATTATTACTAATGATTGTTTTGGAGACGCCAGAATAATAAGAGTAGAACCGGAAAGGATTCTTAAACAACTTGAAGAAGGCAAAGTAGTGGTAATTACTGGGTTTCAAGGAGTAACAGAAGATGGACAAATAACCACCTTAGGAAGAGGTGGAAGTGATACTACTTCAGCAGCAATAGGGGTTGCCGTTAACGCAGAAGCTATTGATATCTATACTGACGTAGAAGGTATAATGACAGCCGATCCTCGAATCGTAGAGGATGCGAAGATTTTGGATGTAGTTACCTATAATGATATTTGCCACCTAGCTCATCAAGGAGCTAAAGTAATTCACCCAAGGGCAGTGGAGATTGCTATGCAGAAAAATATTCCTTTACGGATAAAATGTGCTTTTAAGGATTCTCCGGGAACTTTAGTAACTAACATGCAACCAGATATGCATGAAGGAGCAGATATAATAGGGGATCGGATTATTACCGGTATTGCCCATACTCCTAATGTTACTCAAATTAAGATCGATATTCAAAACGAGGAAAATAAAAGCCAAGAAGTAAAAAAAATTTTCAAAGGCATGGCTTTAGCAGATATTAGTGTTGATTTTATCAGTGTTCAACCTGAAAATGTACTTTATACTGTAAGGGATGAATTGGCTAATAAGGCGATAAATATCCTTCATAATATGGGCTTTGAGGCGGAAGCTTCTTCTAGTTGTGCTAAAGTAGCCTTAGTTGGTGGCGGGATAGCTGATGTTCCGGGGGTAATGGCTAATATGGTTGAAGCTTTGGCCGAAAGCGGGGTAGAAATACTTCAATCAGCAGACTCGCATACGACTATCTGGGTTCTGGTGGAAAAAGATCAGATGGTTTCGGCAGTTAAATCTTTACACAAGAAATTTCAACTTGGAAAAATACTTAAGTAAATTCCCATAACTAGTTGCTATTAATTTATAAATAATGATTTATGTCTGATAACAGGGGGGAATAAGATATGTTCGGAAACATTCTGACCGCTATGGTCACACCTTTTAATGATCAACTTCAAGTTAATTACTCGGCTGCAGCTAAAATTGCCCGGCATCTTGCTCGAAACGGTTCAGATGGGATAGTTGTAGCCGGAACTACTGGGGAAACACCTAATCTGACCAAGGTAGAAAAGCTTAATCTTTTTAAAGAAGTGAAGCAAGCAGTTGGTGATTCTTGCAAGGTTATTGCTGGAGTTGGTACATATTCCACGAAAGAAAGTATTAAGCTTGTTGAGGAAATATCAGAGTATAACCTAGATGGTATTATGGCTGTCGTTCCTTATTATAATAAACCGTCTCAGGAAGGCTTGTATGAACATTTTAAAGCTATTGCAGGAGCGACAACATTGCCAATGATGCTTTATAATATTCCTGGAAGAACTGCGATTAATCTACTTCCTCAGACGGTTAGGAAGCTTGCAGAGATCCCCAACATTGTATCTATAAAGGAAGCTGCAGGGGTTATGGATCAGGTTAGTGAGCTGAAAAATTCGCTACCATCTTCATTTGCGATATATGCAGGTGATGATTCCCTTACTTTACC
>CALBJS010000290.1 GCA_937892995.1 uncultured Peptococcaceae bacterium
CTTCACCCGGTTCTCCTTCCATAGATAAAAATTCACTACCTCCGGCAGCAAACCCGCAGGAAACCCTAGAAACGGGTATTATTACTGAGCCAGTAGGCGTTTCTACCGGATCTCCTATTACTGTATTAACATTTATCATTTTTTGGATACTGTCCATTGCAGTTTTCATCAAAGTTTCAATTGGATGTTCTTCCATAATTCCTTATCCTCCTGTTTTTTAAGATAAATAATAAGAATTTATATGCTGTAAAAATAATATGGCTTATTTTCAGGCTTAATATACAATTAAGCTTGCCCAAAAATATTTCTTCATTGAAACGTGGCACTACACTATATCCCATCTTATTATCCTTCACTGTAACAAGGCGGTGGAGCCTTGGTTTCATCTGACCAAAAAAAGACCAGAGAGCACCCACCAACAAGCCCGTTTCTGCCGCATCTCTACCTCCCACTTCAATGGCCACATTAAACGAGTAAATATTAATTCTCTTATAAAAATATTTATATAATCGGTAGAGTGTTCTTTTAATCCAAATCAATTGAGACCATGAAAAAATGTAATACCGAAAAACTTTTCCGACAAAATTTTTTATAGCATGATAACGATAAGCCTTTTTTCGATAAGGACGTTCTTTCTTTATATCACATTCTTTTTCCTGTGACATATCCTCTGCTATATTACCGAAAATATTCCCCAAACCTGCTAATAACATTTCCTTTGGAATGTCTAATTCAACTTTCAGATGGGCAAAAAAAACTTTAAAATCTAGAATTGCCTTGCTTTTAAAATTATGAAAACTATAAAAAAACTTAAGCTTAATTCTCATTAGAGATATGCAGAACAGCCAAGTTATACTAGCTAAAAGCAAAGCAAAAAATTTCATATTAAAACTAACCTCATTAATCAAATAGCTCAAATGCAAAATCATTTTATAATAATGATTCCCTAAAACTCGGATCTTTATTTTACCTTTTGCCAACCAATTAGTTTCTGAAAGATTAACGTTTATAAACATCTACTATTAAGCAAATATTATTGCTAATGTCCGTATTATCTGATATAAAGAGAATGACAACATCTCGTTAAGGGGGTTATCGTTGTGATTTCCCTAACCGAGTTTAGCTCTCATATCGTTACAGCCCTATATTTAGTAAATATTTTATTTGCCTTTACCGTTATATTTCTGGAAAGAAGAAACCCAACTTCTACTTTAGTTTGGATTCTTGTTCTCTTTCTATTACCCGCTGTAGGAGCTGTTTTTTATATTCTACTCTCCCAAAATTTGACTAGAAAGAAAATGTTTCAGCAGGAAGCTCATGAACATCACCATTTTACTTCCCTTCTCAATCAAGGTATTGAAGAACTCCAAACGGGAAGATTAGTATTCAAAGATCGTACCATGGAAAACTACAAAGACCTTATCCTTTTACATCAGGTACAAGGTAAAGCTATTTTTTCCCAAGATAATTCGGTTGAAATCTTTACTGATGGTGTCGAAAAATTCAAGGAATTATTCCAATGCATTCTTAAAGCCCAAAGTCACGTTCACATTCTCTATTTTATTGTTAAAAGAGATGCACTAGGCAAACAGCTAGTTAAAATACTTACGGAAAAAGCCAAAGAAGGGGTCGAGGTACGATTCTTGGTGGATGCTCTAGGTAATCGCCTTCATAATAGTGACTTAGAACCCCTCATAGCTGCCGGGGGTAAAGTGGAAAAATTTTTCCCCTCATCTCTGAGTTTTATTAACTTAAGGCTTAATTATCGCAATCATCGCAAATTAGCCATCATTGATGGGCAGATAGGTTTTATTGGTGGATTCAATGTCGGCAATGAATATATTAGTCTTAAAAAAAAGATGGGTTATTGGCGTGACACCCATCTTAAAATAAGGGGAACAGCGGTTCACGATATGCAGACTAGGTTCCTGCTGGATTGGCAAACGGCGTCAAGCGAGAAAATCGAACAATACTCTGAATACTATCCTAGTCCGGAAATTTGCGGTACTTCTGGGATTCAAATAGTCTCCTGTGGTCCGGATTCCCCGCAGCAGGAAATCAAGCAAGGCTACATCAAGATGATCAATTCAGCTAAAAACTGTGTCTCTATTCATACACCCTATTTTATCCCGGACGACAGTATTCAGGAGGCCTTAAAAATCGCTGCCCTATCAGGTGTGGACGTCAAGATTATGATCCCTAATAAGCCTGATCACATTTTTGTTTATTGGGCTACTTACTCTTTCATAGGTGACTTACTCAATGCCGGGGTAAGGGCCTTTATTTACAATAAAGGTTTTTTGCATTCTAAGTCCATCGTCGTCGATCAAAAAATTTCTTCAGTAGGAACTGCTAATTTTGATATTAGAAGCTTTAAGCTTAATTTTGAAGTAAATGCCTTTATCTACGATGTAGACATCGCTCAAAAGCTTCATCAGGCCTTTGAGCAAGATCTAGAATTTTGCGAAGAACTAACCCTTGAAAAATACTTAAATAGACCTAGGATCATTAAGTTTAAGGAATCTATCTCGAGGTTACTGACCCCAGTACTATAGCAACGGTCCTATACTAGATCAGCGTATTTTCCGCCTGTAAGCATTATCAAATCAGCCGGACATATCTTAACTTGAAGTCCAATTTTTCCCGCACTTATGGCTATATGAGCATATTGAGAGGCTACTTCCTCTATGAATATAGGATATTCCTTCTTCATACCAATAGGTGAACATCCACCATGGATATAACCCGTTAAAGGTAAAAGTTCTTTAGACTTGAGCATCTCGATATTTTTATCTTGGGCTGCTTTAGCAGCTTTTTTTAAATCCAGTTCATAATTACCGGGGATAACAAATACATTAACACCTGTTTTTCTCCCAATGGTCACAAGGGTCTTAAAGACTCTATCGGGGTCAAAGCCCACCTTTCCTGCCACAGATACTGCATCTAGCCGACCATCATCTATGGGATACTCATAAACCTCGTGCTTGATTCCCTGGGCTTCAAGTATCCTAACAACATTTGTCTTCTGTTTAATTCTCATGAATATCTCCGCCTCATCTTGGTTCCCCTAATTCATTTTAGAATGGTGATTATCACAACCAGAACACCTTATAGCTTTTTATTTTTATTGGCCGCCATCTTATTAGCACACTTTTCGCAATATCCATAAAATTTTACCCGATGATTTAATACTTTAAAATTATGTTTTTTTAAGATACCTTCCTCTATGGCACCCAGGAGATCTTCCGGCACTTCTCTAATAAATCCACATTCCAAACATATCAAGTGATGGTGACGATGTACCTCATGATCTTTAGCGATTTCGTATCTTCTAAAGCCATCCTCAAAATCAACACCATAGATAAGTCCCATTTCTTCCAGAAGAGCTAAAGTTCTATAAACCGTTGCAACCCCTATTTCGGGATGCTTTTGGCGAACATGTTCATAAATCTCCTGGCTATTAAGATGTTTCCCATCGTTCTCAATAACGACTTCAAAGACATGCTTCCTCTGGTTTGTGAATTTATACCCTTTTTCTTTTAAAATTTCATTAAAATCTTTAATTTCATTCATAATAGAAAAACCCCTGTATTTACTTACTAATTCGGATTCTAACATAACCTGTTAAAATTTCAATAATAACATCCTTTATAAGCAATAATCTTAAATACTTGCTCTATGCAAAAGGATTCAGGTTAATCGCTAATCATTTTTTATTTTTTTAGTGTCTTTTCTAATATTGCATTTACAAATGAAACTAGAAGTGCTATTCCAAACGCAGTCCAAAAGCCATGGATATTAAGTCCTTCGATAAGTTTTCCGACCAACATCACCATCCAGGTATTGATAACCAAGGAGAATAACCCTAAGGTAAGAAGGCTTACCGGGATAGTAATCAAAATAAGCAAGGGACGGATAAGGATGTTCACTAACCAGAGTACGAATCCAGCTATAACTATAGTTGTTGTAGATGACACATTAATTTCAGTAAACAAAAAAGTCCCTAGATAGATTGCAATAATATTTCCAAAAATCTTAATGATTTGTTTGTTCATACCCATCACCTCTAAAATTGTCTACTTTTTAGAATATATATATTATTGCATACTTTTCCTTATTTACAAAATACTACTTAGATTCTTTGATGTGCAAATAAATAAAATAAAAACCGGCAAAACCGGTTAATATCTATCTATTTCTTAACGTCTTTTATAGTTAGGAATGAGAAGTAAAATTCTCATTCTTAAATAGGCATAACTCCACATACGAGCAGAATACTCTACTAGGGCCAAGCTTTTATCAGCAAATGTAGTTATCCAGGCTTCATAGCTTTTCGGTAACCCAACAGGAAACATATGATTAGAGATTATGTCTATTTCCTTTTCGTTCAAATCAAAGTGCTTAAGTGCATTTTCCATCGCTACCTTAGGATGGTTACGAGAATGTCTATACCCCTCTGCTAATAAATTTTTATCCTCTCTTTTTCTAAATTTATAAAGATAAAAATCATGCAATAAAGAGCCTCTGATAGTTGAAACAACATCAAGCCTTAACTTAAAAGACATTTTATAAGACAAATAGGCAACAGCGAGACAGTGTTCGAAAACAGAGCCATGATGGTGGGGTATAGCCTTCATTTTTTGATATTCTTCATGTTCTATTATTGGTCTAGCGACATTGAGAAAAAATTCATCATATTTAGTAAAATTTTCCTTCATCCTCTTCTCCCTTACTAACAAAACTTATCTCCAATTATATTACAAAATGTTTACTTAATACAATAAAAAATCTTAACAATTCAAGTAAAACACTGACTATTGCCTTTGTGTAGAAATATCCAAATTTTTTAATCGTTGCAAAGCTAGAATCAAAACAAAAAAGCATACCAATAGCCATGAGACTAACGCGATGATCGGAGATACAACTATATCTAACTGTAAAACAGGAGAAAACATGATTTTTTTTGTTAAGGTAATGAAATAAAAATAGATACTGTCTAGATAAGAAATCCTCAAGACAGGTAATATTATATACACTATAACTACAAAAATCAGCAGTCCAATTAATAACTTTTTTCTCGATCTGCAATAGAAAGATAACCCTACAGAGACGATTGAGAGGCTGATCGTCAAAAAAAATAGATAAATACCTAAAGAAGGAACTATTTTTAAGAGATAGAGAGCAATCTTATCATCTGGAAAAACGAAAAGGGTCATTCCTGTAATAGACAGAAAGATCGAACAGCTCCCTAAAAGTAGGGAGGAAAGCATTAGAGCAAGATACTTCCCTAGGAAGATATGGTTCCTTGATAAGGGTTTACTAAGAAGTAACAGCAAAGTTCCTTCATCCCTTTCCCGAGCGAATAGGCCTATTCCATTATGGATTAGCCAGATTACTAAGGGAAAACCTAAAACCCAGAAATAACATAGCATTACAAAAAAACTTGTATAGGTAATAATTTGGCCCTGAAGAATTGAACTACTAAAGAAATATCTTATTATTAATGTTGAGGCCACAGATACTATCGAAAGTCCTAACAAGTAGATAATAACAAAGCCTGGTTTCAATATCCTGGATAAAGTTTCCGAAAAAACGGTGACCATGATCTATTCTCCTCCTAGGCTAACAAGTAACGAGAAATACTTTCTAAGGTCATATTCTCATGCCTAAAAATAAATAATTGGATTTCCAGCTTATAGATAATTCCGGGAAGATCCTTTCTAAATCGTTCGATCTCTTTCGTGACAACTATAATCGAATCCTTCTCCGTTCTAATTATTTGGCGAAGATAACCCATCCTCTTAAGGACAGCTAAGAGCATACTATTATCAGATGTGTCTAAGAAAAAGACATCGTGATCATATAGATTCCTTATTTTTGAGGTTTCTCCACTTACTAGAACTCCTCCCTGGTTTAATAGCGTTATTTTATCGGCAATACCCTGTACATCTGTCCAAAGATCTGAAGAGATAATAACAGTTAGGCCCTCGTTTAGGGATAACTCCTTAATTATTTGAAGAATACCCATTTTACCTGTTAGATCTAGTCCACTAACAGGTTCATCCAAAAGCAGGAGGAGGGGTTTGGACATAAGCCCCTGAGCAATGGCTACCTTCGTCTTCATCCCGGGGGTAAGATCCCTTGGTTTCTTATCTCTAAAACTATTCAGTTCTACTTTCTTTAATAAGACAATAGCCCGGGAAATAGCCTCCAGTTGACTCATTCCCGAGAGCATTCCCATATAGACTAGATAATCAGCTAAGGTCATAGATGAATAGAAAACAGGTTCTGCCGGTATGTACCCTATTATCTTCTTAGCCTCTAAGCTACCAATATTTTTGTTAAATATTTTACCCGTCCCATTAGTTGGTCTTATGGCACCAGCCAAAATATTAAGGAAGGTAGTCTTCCCTGATTCTGAAGGGCCAACTAAGGCATGAATATCCCCTTGTCTAACTGTCAAGCTGAAATCATTTAAGGCCGCTTTATCCCCATACTTCATATACAGACTATTAGCGTTCACAGCGTAATCAGCCATTCCTAACACCAACCTTAATACGCCCTCCAAAATAATAGGGAATCCCAAAAACCAAACCCAAGAATACTATGGTAAGCAGAAAGATAATAATCCTAATAGTCCTGCCTCCGACTACCTTAATGGGGATATTTTGAAAGGAATACTTGCCACTTAGAGAGTATTGTGCTACTCCTATAGTATGTTCTCCCTTAGTGATTTCCAATTCCGCAACCTCAGAAGTGGTTTCTAAGGCAAGAACATTATCTACATATATCCTTGTTCTTACAAAAGGTTCTTTGTTCTGCCATTTTATCTCCATTGAGGATGAAGCAGCCTCATTATTTATTATTACGGTAGGATTATCAACTGGGAAATCTATTAAACTTACTTTCCCTTTAAGATCTTCAACGATCAACGAATTTGGATTTAGGTTTACTTTCCTTGCTAAGATTGGATAGAAAGCAACCGTCTTTTCGTCTAAATAATCATAGAGGATGAGCTTTACTCCCTCATCTCTTCCTCCTAACCTTCCCCCTATTGCAAGATATTGTTTTGAGTTCTTTATGAACTTCTGGATTGTCAAGCCGGCTGTCCAGTGTCGATTCAGCTTGTCATCAGCCAAGTCTTGAACGTTCAGGGTTTTCAATGGTTCCCCCCAGCCACCGGCAACGTCAAATATCTCGATCATCATCCCGGTTCCCGTATCGGTATTCTTGATTATTGCTAGCTCCGGAATACCATCACTATTCAGATCCTCTATAACACAGCTTGGCACTAGATCGTCCTCGATTCTAAATACTTCATCCCCACTGAATCCTTGATAAGACCAGACTACATTTCCTGTAACACCATCGATTACTTTTAATTGTCTCCCTTGATCTTCATTATCTTGATAACTAATTACATCGAGCGATCCATTGTTATTAAAGTCAATATTGGCTGCTTTTAAGACTACGTTTGAGCCTTCCACTTCAACCATAAGTTTTCCATCAGAACCGGAAATTATAGTATGAAAAGTTTCTTGGTTTCCCAAGCTTCTACTCAGCAATAATTCAGGTATACCATCCTGATCAAGATCGTCAAACACACGTGCTCGGTTCAGGTCAATTTCCCCTTGAGTGACACTGTTGAGTTCCTTAAAGTAAAAATCTAAGCCCCCCACCCTATTAGTTAACCCCAACCTGACTTCTTGGGATGCTACAACAAAGATATCCGAAAGGCCATCCTTGTTTACATCTCCAGCTGGGATAAGAATTACTTCTTGGACTAATCCTTCAGTAGGTTCAAAATATGTTTTATCGTTAAGATTAAAATGGGCCCAGGTTTTTATTTTCTTCCCACTTAATCCATCAAGAATGTAAAAATGGGAAGAAGTGCCCACCAAAACTTCTGGTCGCCCGTCATTATTCACATCTTGAACCTGAATTAAAGAATTTATCTTATCATTCAAAATCAAATTCTCTTTCCAAAGAACATTACCTGTTTTTCCACTAAGGGCAATTACTTTAGACTGCAGGTTAGTTTCGACCAGCCCCTCAGGTGATAAGGCCACTAAAATGTCGTTCATACCATCTTCATCTAAGTCACCGCAAATATGTATTTTCTCCATCCCCTTATAGTTGACAAGTAATGAAGGCTCCAGAAGATACTCCCAAATAAAATTTTTTTTATCAGAAACTTTTTGGATTAATCCTATCTTTTTTTCTCCCCAATTTCTCTGACGTAGTGAATAGAGAAGAAGATATTCAGTATCTTCATATCTTAAAAAACCGGCATCCATAAATTTGGGCAAGGACCAAATCCTTTTTACCATTTCCCTGTCGAAAAGAATTATCTCCGTAGGAGAACTCGTTATTAATATCCTTCCCTTTCCATCTGTCAAAAGATGGTTTTCTCTTGATGATGTTTGCCCGAAGGTTTCGACCGTCACAATCCCTTCTTTTAACTCTTGCCCATTTGCCAGATCCAAAATAGTAAAGTACTGGACTTTAGAATTAGCATGCCCTAACACAAATATAGTTTCCGTTCCGCCCCTCTCTACAACTGCAGAACTACCCTGTGCAGACCCTCTTATTTCGTATTCCCACTTAGTGTCACCGTTTCGGCCATTAAGACAAATTATTCTTTGCTGAATTCCCTTTATAGAAAAGACAACATCATTATATCCGTCCTTATCTAAATCCCCACTATACTTTTTTTCAAAATCACTAATCCCATTATCTGTACTTAGTGCTATCTTTTTCTGCCAAATGATATCCCCATTTTGAGGATTATGAGCGGATATAAATCCGCCATGATGAGTGACCCAAATGTTCTGACCGGAAAAAAATACCTCCTTTTTTTCAAAATTCAGCACCTTATTCTTTGAAAAGAGCCCAGAATTCTTACGCCACATCTCTTCACCTATTCGGCCATCAACACCGACCATCTCCCCTAACTGATTAATAAAACATAGTTCACTAAACATGTCTCCATTAAGATCAGAAATAGAAGCAGAGGAAATAATCTTTGATGATGCGGAATGCTCCCAAACTAAACTGCCGTCAGAAGCGGAGAGCTTATATAGAGAATGACCTGCAACAATATATAAATACTGCTTTTTATTTTCAAAAGAATATATGATATTCGTTATTTCCGGTTGATAATTATACCAACCAAAACCTTTCTTAAATATGTTATTCTCCGGGGAAAACCACCAGATTATCTCCCCCGTCCTACTGCTCAGACATAAGACATTTGGTAACAACTCATCTTTAATACTCACCACCAAGTCTTTATTGCCATCAGAATCTTGATCAGGTATAAGTACAAAGGAAGAGATCTCCTTACCGGGATAGAGATGTTGAATAATTTGTCCCTCTTTTAAGATATATAATCCCGAAGTAGAAGGAAGGATAAGAACCTCTTGGTCATTAAAATATTCAAATTTTGGTTCTGCAGAAATTTCTCCTCTTATGCTTTTCTTAGATGGTGGCTGATATTGAGCATAGACAGCTCGTTTTTCCGGAACAAAGTTTAAGAATAAAAAGCATATTACTATCAGAAAACCTAAGGTTTTCACTTGGAGGCTACGATTAAGCACAATAATACTCCTTCGAATAGAAAGATGATAATTATACATTATATAATAATGAGCCCTGTGCAGAGCTCATAGTAAAACTTTAAAAAAACTTCTAATATGTCAGAAAAAAATCAAATAATCTAGGCAAGAACAATTGTTAAAATAATCAATGCGGCCAGCGTAAATGCCGCTGGAAAAGTTATAGTAAATTTTTCCCCCACTCCCTTACCCCCCCTCCGATATCTATCAGTAATTCTGAGCAACAACCAAAGACTATTAATATTTCACAAATTCTACGAGTATTTGCAAAATTCTCCTTATTCTATATTAACAAAAAACTGACAAGATGTTAATCTTTATTTTCAATTCATTATTTTCGCTTTTTCTAGATTTGTTCGTTTCCTATCACGTATCCAGCTATATTAACAGAATGATCCCCGATTCTCTCCAAATTACTTAACACATCCAGATATACCGCCCCAACATTACCGCTACAAGTCCTGGCATTTACCCTAGCAATATGAGCTTTACGTAGATCTTTCTCCATCTCATCGATAATATCATCTTTTTCTATAACCTCTCTGGCTAACTGTTTATCTTCTTTCTCTAAGGCTTTTAAAGAAAGCGTGAAAATACTCTTAACCAGTTGAGTTAACTTCTCCAAGTCTTCCAAAGCCTTCTCAGAAAAAACCAATCCATGGGCCGTAGCATAATCTGTAAGCTCGACAATATTATCGGAATGATCCCCTACCCTTTCAATATCCCCTACTGCTTGAAGAATGGTATGGCTTTTTTTCGAAAGGGTACCGGAAAGATTTTTTCCAGAAATTGCTCTGACCACATAAGACTCAATATCATTTTCTAACCTGTCCACTACCATTTCACATGCTTTGGCAGTCTTTTGGTTTTCATCTTTCTTCGTAAAAAAGAATTCTACCGCATTATCTAGAGTATCAAAGGCTATATTACCCATCCTAAGCAACTCATGCTTCGCATTGGCAAGGGCTACAGGTAAGTTGTTCAGAAGTCTTGGCTCCAAATACTGGGGGCTGGCATCAAGATCCCCATCCTGTGAGGGTATTAATTTACTGACGATAGAAGCCAGTACTGATACAAAAGGCAAGAGTATTATTGTATTGGAAATATTAAATGCCCCATGAATCTGAGCAATCTGCATTTTTACATTTAGTGAATCCCACGATCCACTATTTCCCGGCAGGAGAGCATAAATTCCATTAGTAAATATTTCTACGGACATAAGGAAAATACCTGAGAGAAATAAGGGAAGAAAAATTAGAGTACCGATCACATTAAACAGAAAGTGAGACCAAGCAGTTCGACGGGCAGCTACACTTGCTCCTATACCAGCC
>CALBJS010000291.1 GCA_937892995.1 uncultured Peptococcaceae bacterium
TTATAAAGAATCTAAGAAAAATTATAAAGTAAAATCTACACCCTCTGAGTAATAGATCTAAAGAATTAATCAGTAAAAAGGGAACCAATTCTTGGTTCCCTTTTTATGAGTAGTAAAAATTAGGATGTAGGCTGTATCCTTCCTTCTCTTTCGAGTTCTTCTGAAGGCTTGAAAAGAAGAGAGATACAGTATAAACCACTAAGGCCGACCAAAGCATAAACTATTCTAGAGGGAATCGGACTGATCCCACCGAAGAGAGTTGCTACTAGGTCGAATTGGAAGAAACCTATAAGTCCCCAGTTTATGGCCCCGATTACTATAATAGCCAGGGCAATCCTCTGCAAAGTGCTCATTGACATAGCCTCCTTAATTTGCAGAATTAAAATAAAGGTTCTTTACTTAGGATGCAAAAAAATCATTATTATTATTCCCTTAAATACTTCTTTTATTTAAATTTTATTGATTTATTTAACAAAGATACAAAACAAACCCTTGGAAAGGATTTGTTTTTATATATTCTTTGATTTATAAATTAAAATTGTAAACTTGCGTTCCTTCTATAGAGTATTGAGGATATTGGGAATGGTTTTATAAAATTTTTCTATGTATTTAGCTAAATTTTTAATTGAATTTTCCTTATCTTCTGTTTCAGCAGTTAGATTCTCAAGGAAAACCTCAGCCAATACTTCTAGCCAAGAGGCGTCAAAATTCTCTTCGATAGCATCTCCGTATTCATCATATCTCCGGAAGATATGATGATGTAATTGTTCAATATCATCTTGATCATAATTCGAATACTCTTTAAGTTGATGAAATAATAGAAAATGCATTTTATCCAAGGACTTTGTATATGCCTTTTGGTCCTTTTCCCAATGGGTGTATTGATTAATCATGATGAACATATTAAGGATAGTCATCTCTATATAGAGATCATCCCTGTCGACTTTGTTCAGTCGGGTTCTTTCCAAGGCTTCCTTATCATTAAGAAATTCATCAGTCT
Organism: uncultured Peptococcaceae bacterium; assembly: GCA_937892995.1. Lineage (GTDB taxonomy): Bacteria > Bacillota > Desulfitobacteriia > Desulfitobacteriales > Syntrophobotulaceae > CALBJS01. The sequence goes on from CALBJS010000291.1 coordinate 1,001, forward strand.
TGCTTCCTACCAAATAATAGAGAACTCCCCCAGTTTCCTCCGCCGATACTTTTATGTTCTCCGTTTTCTCTGTCAAGACGTAAACCTTCTTTCGCTTTTGTTTTGAGCTTGTTTAACTCTTAGTATTTCCGATTTTCCCTAAGCAATTTTTTCATATGATTTATAATTCCAGTAACGTATTTTCTAATTTTAGCCTGTTAATCTTCAGGATGCAAATTTTTTAAAGAATTCCTTCACCAAAAACACTAATCTTTATGAAATTTATGGTATATTCTTATTTGGATAGAGATACACTTCTACTTTTAACAGACTGGACGTGAAAATTATATTGAAACAAAGAAATATCAGTAATCTAAATGTTAAAAAAGTGGTGCTTATCATTGCCACCGCCGGCTCTTTCCTGACTCCCTTCATGATATCTGCTCTAAATATCGCCTTGCCCTCTATCCAAAGGGATTTCTCAGCGGATGCCGTTCTCTTAAGTTGGATAGCGACTTCCTATTCTTTAGCCACCGCAATTTTCCTTGTTCCGATCGGCAAGATTGCCGACATCTATGGCCGAAGTATGGTCTATAAATGGGGAATCATCCTTTTCACCCTAGTATCCTTTGCTTCCGGACTTGTCCCAACTATCGAGCTTTTAATCTTCATGAGGGTATTACAGGGAATCGGCGGTTCCATGATTTTAACTACAGGAGTAGCACTGATTACCTCTGTCTTCCCTCCGCAAGAAAGAGGTAAAGCTTTAGGACTTAATGTTTCCGCAGTTTATATTGGATTGTCTCTCGGACCCTTTATCGGTGGTTTTCTTACCCAAAGCTTAGGCTGGCGTAGTATCTTCCTAGCCATAGTTCCCCTTGGACTTATAATAATCTTTTTAATCTCGAAATTTCTCAAGACAGAATGGGCTGATGCCAAAGAAGAAAAGCTTGATATTCCCGGAAGTCTGATCTACGCTCTTACTCTAATAGCTTTAGTGTATGGCTCCAGCCTATTACCAAGAACCTCCGGAATATTACTTATGCTCTGTGGAATTCCGGGTTTTTTCCTTTTCGTCAAACGTCAACTTACTATACCTAACCCCGTATTTGAAATTCGGCTTTTTAAAAATAATAAGGTATTTGCTTTCTCTAATTTAGCAGCCATGATCAACTACTCAGGTACAACCGCGATGACTTTTCTTCTCAGCCTTTATCTCCAATATATTAAAGATATGACCCCTCAACAAGCAGGGTCTATTCTTATTATCCAACCTATCGCTATGGCTATTCTTTCACCTTATGCCGGTAGACTTTCAGATAAAAAAGAACCGGCTATTATATCTTCCATAGGAATGGCCGGTACAGCATTAGGGTTCTTTATCTTAACTTTCCTAAGGCAGGATTCATCAATAAGCCTAATAGTCTGTGCCTTAATAGTCCTCGGGTTAGGATTCGCCTTGTTCTCATCACCGAATACCAATGCTATTATGGGCACTGTGGAAAGAAAGTATTATGGCATTGCTTCGGCCTCGGTTTCTACCGCAAGACTTTTAGGACAGATGTTCAGTATGGCTATAGCTACCCTTGTCATTTCTCTCTTCGTCGGAAAAAACCAAATAACTCCTGAGTATTATCCTATGTTTATACAAAGTATTCATGTCTGCTTTATCATTTCTTTCATCCTTTGCACTATAGGCATCTTTTTCTCCTATTCTCGCGGTAATGTCCACGAAAAGAATAATTAATACTTTTTGGTGAAGACTAGATCAGTAAGTTATTTACTTTTCGGTATATTCCGAACTCCTTTTTCTTCTTCTAAATTTTCTGTGCTCTTAGGTTTCGCAGGCCACCAGAAGAAGATCTTATTCGTTGTTTTCAATTCTTCCTTAAGTTCGAATCTATATTCCGCTAAGTCATCCTGAGGAGGGCCTAATTCAATAAGTTTATCCAGGAGTGGTCCAATACCTTCTTCCAAGGCATCAACGAGGAGAGCTTCAAAGTCTAATTCTAACCAGTCATTTCCGGCACCGATGATTGAGAAAGGATATTTTTTTTCGATAATCTTAAGTCCATTTATCAGCTTATTATTACTTAAGCCGTAATCTTCACCGTTAGTCTGCATGGTTTTCAATATTAAATACTTATCCATGCTCTTGATAATACCCAAATTTTTGATTTTTTTATCGAAATAGCAGCTAAAAGCTAAATAATTTTTAGGAAGACCTGTACGCAGGTCTGCTAAAAGATTATCGTTAGCCTTAGTTATTTCAAAACCGTTAACGAATTTTTCTTCTCCATCTTTATCATAGCCAACTAACTGTCCGATTTTTCCCTTACTTTTTTTCCAAATAAAGGAGCTAATTTCTTCCGGAATTTTAAAGTTCTCCACTAAGGTGCGGAATTGCTTACGTCTCGACCACCTGCCACTGATCCACTCATAAATACTATAACCAACCAGGGCAAGTAAAGCCCACCAAATTCCCGTCAACAACTTGTTCAAATTATCCACTCCTCAGAAGTTATTAATTTATTAATAGTTCCTTATGAACAGAGTTATTTGTTAGCATAGCTGTTAATTTATTGTAACAGTATTTTTTTAGAACAACAACTAAAAATAAGAAGCAAACGAAACCAACTTTCATACCTAACTTTCATAGATATTTTACTTAGGATTTAATCGGATTAACCTATAGTCTGATAAACCGGAAAAATATAAATACCCGACAGCTAAGCTGCCGGGTACTTCTCTCCGCTACAGGGCGGATAGCCTTTGAGAAGGGTCTTAACCTTGCGGTTTTTCCCTATCTCCTACTATTATTATTTTCCAAGACTAAAAAAATATTCTCAATAATAACTATAAAATTTTTACATTAATATTAGTTTTATATGGGTATACCCACTATTTAAGGAGTTGACAATTTTAATTAAGAATTGTCCTGCTCAAGCAATTTCCCATCAACGAACAGGAATGTTCACTTTTGGTACTTCAGTTGTCGACCCCGTCAGCTGTACAGGATGTGGCAAGTGTGTAAATTGTTGTCTACGTGGTGCTATTAAGATGATCCTGCAAGCAAATAAAATTGCAAAGTAGTCCAACTCAAAATTTTTGCCGTAAAGATGTCTCTTTTAGGAACATCTTTACTTTTTTGTTGCTTCACCTGTTCTCCTATCCTGAGTTTTACACCTAACTTAAAGAAAAAAGACCGCAATCCCTTGGCACGACTGGGATAGCGGTCTTCTCATTTTGTCACAAATA
>CALBJS010000292.1 GCA_937892995.1 uncultured Peptococcaceae bacterium
GGCAAGTCCAAGGTTCTGGACGTCAGTACTAAGGAAAAAGACATCGGCTTGGGGGACATTCCTCTGGCGTAGGTGCCAGGCTTGTGGTGTCAGGCACCCGTGCTCAGTGCTCACTGCTTGACACTGGAGAGAGAAGTCCGACTCATAAAGAAACGGCTTACAACGAATCCCGGCCGATTAAGCGGTCGGGATTCGTTAGCATATCAGAAAGCATAAGTCTATGGGTGCATAAGGGCAACCACGGCTTCGCCTTTAGGATGCGTGCTTAAAGGGCTTGGCGAAGCTGGGTTTTCTAATAAAGTGCTTAAAAACGGAGGTGGTTATAAATGGGTAATGATATCTACGTTGTCGTCGGCGGAGCAAAAGTTGGAGGCATTGGAATTGCTGTATCAGAGCAATTGTCCCAAAACGGCAAAGTTGTCATGACCGGAGCAAATCAGGAAGAGGTCGACGATGGAATCGTTTATATGAAATCCAAAAATATCGATACAATTGCTTTGGTCTGCGACGTCTTAAAGGAAGATGATATCAACCAACTGGTGAAGACAACTACTTCGGCCGGCAAGATCAAAGGGCTTGTTGCGGTAACAGGACTGACACCGACCTGCGGAAATTGGAGGTTAATTGTGGATGTCAGTTTATTAGGTGTGAACAGCCTCGTGAAAGCGTTCGCTCCGGTCATGCAGACTGGCTCATCCATCGTGCTTTTCGGTTCTTCATCCCCATATATGCTGAAGAAGGAAATGCTCGATCACATCGATGATATATTATACGCATCAGATACCGACCCGGATTTTATGAAAAAGATTATACCCTTTATTATGTCTGCCGGAGAACAAATGGCCTGTAATCTGGCTTACCCGATCGCCAAAAGAGGAATTCACTTAATGACCCGGAAATTTGCCGTTCAATTAGGTGAGGAAAAGGGGATCAGAGTGAATTGCATATCACCCGGAATAGCAGATACCTTAGCCAGCCGGGCTGAGTATGAAGCATCAATGAAAACGGAAGCAAAGAGAATGGCTAATATGGTAAATGTTTATACCCCTCTCAAGAGGATGGGGGATGTTAGGGAAATGGCAACCGTCATCGAATTTCTGCTAAGCGATAAAGCTTCCTTTGTCTCAGGAATCGATTTCACAATTGACGGCGGAAACATCGCCTATATGAGGATGAATAAACTGGTTGACCAAAGATAATCTGCATATTTGATCACAAGGAGGAGTCAACATGACAAAACGACTTGCGGGTAAAACCGCCATCATCACCGGTGCCGGAAACGGCATGGGGCAGGCTACGACGAAGCTCTTCGCTGAGGAAGGTGCCAAGGTACTCGCTGTGGATATTGCGGCCGATGCCTTAGCTCAGTGGCAGAGTACGGAAAATGTTCTTCCTTTCCCTGCCGATCTGACGCAAGCGGAAGACATTGAGTGCATCGTCGCTGCGGCGGAAACAGAATTCGGCAAATTGGATGCCCTGTGCAACATCGCCGGCATTAACGATCTCAGCTACACACTGGAAGACACCGACGATGCCCGTTGGGATCGAGTCTTCGATCTGGACCTGAAAGCACCGTTTCGCCTCATCCGACGGGTAATCCCCTTCATGCTTAAGGGCGGAGGCGGTTCTATTGTCAATATCGGCTCTTACGCGGCACTGCGCGGCAACCATGGACCCAGCTACACAGCGGCTAAGGCCGGACTCGCCGGTCTGACCCGTAGCATCGCCTTCGCCTATGGCAACCAGGGCATACGCTGCAACATCATCCACCCCGGCGGCATGAAGACTGAAATCGGTTTACACTCGGGCGGCCAGTACCATCCCGAAGGCTCGGCACGCCTGTCCAAGCTGATCCGGGCTATGCCCTTCTTCTGTTACGGCGATCCGATTGAGGTTGCCTATGCCTGCCTGTTCCTTTGTGGCGATGAGTCCAGGCTGATCAACGGTGCCGAGCTTTCAGTGGACGCCGGCATGAGTACCTGCTGATGATTGATTTACCGCTCCTGCGGCGTCGACACGCTCGTCTGTGACCCGACGTTTAACGGCGGAAAATGGCATCCCGAATCACATATGTCGGTAGAGGAAGTCATTCAATTTCATTTCACTTTGGAGGTATTGAACCCCTTTTATTTTGCAATGATATCGGTTACTTGGCTGAAATGTTTGTTGATAGGTACTGCACCAGAGCCACTCCGGCTATCTTCAGTACGGAAGCCAGGCAAAAAATGATGGAATATCATTGGCCCGGAAACGTCAGACAATTGGAAAACATGATTATCTATGTGCTTAATGTTTTGGATTCAGATATCATTTTACCCAGACATTTGCCGGATGGTATAAACAAACATTGCACAAATTTTCTGATTCTCGAGCCCCGAAATTTTCTGAAGAAGATAAAGCAAAATGATGGATTATGGTTTGGAAAATTAAATCATATAGTATCACTGAAAGAAGAGGAGGGTATCTGCATACGGAATGCCATGGTCAAGGCTGGTAATAATATAGTGCTGGCGGCAGAATTACTGGGGGTAACTAAAACTACCCTGTATAGAAAATTGAAAATGTTTGAAACACAAGTTGCATTTACTTTGTCAATTAAACCCTTTTTTTTGAACGTAATTGATACTTAGAGTAAAATTATCGTAGGCAAAACAAGTAAAAAAATATGGGAAGAATAAA
>CALBJS010000293.1 GCA_937892995.1 uncultured Peptococcaceae bacterium
GGATATAAGCTTGGTAATCTAGATTGTATAATTGTGGCTCAAAAGCCGAAGCTAGCTCCCTACATAGATCTGATGAGGGCCAATATTGCCAGGGTGTTGAGCACAGAAACTGAACGGATCTCCATTAAGGCCACTACGACAGAGCACCTCGGTTTTGAGGGCCGAGAAGAGGGTATAAGCTCGCAGGCCGTAGTTTGTCTTCTATCCATTTGAACTGGGATAATGAAGCTCCATTTCATACGTGATATAATAATAAACAGGTTTTAACTATTAACAATAGTACAGTTAGAAACGAGGTTAGGATTATGACAGTTAAAGTTAGGTTTGCCCCCAGTCCGACCGGGCCTCTCCACATCGGAGGAGCTAGATCGGCTCTGTTTAATTATCTGTTTGCCGAAGGGAAAGGCGGTACTTTTATCTTAAGGATAGAAGACACCGATCTGGAAAGATCGAGCCGGGAATCAGAGGAAGGTATTATTGACGCTTTACATTGGCTGGGCATAAATTGGAATGAAGGAATAGAAGTCGGGGGAGAGAACGGTCCTTATAGACAGACCGAGAGGCTTGCTACATATCAGGAGTATACTTCTAAGCTTCTGCAAGAGGGCCATGCCTATCTCTGCTATTGCTCAGAAGAGGAATTGGAGCAGGAGAGACAAGAACTTATAGCTCGTGGGGAAACCCCTCGCTATCTGGGAAAGTGCCGGTCCTTAACCGAGGGACAGCGTCAGGCCTTTGAGACTGAGGGACGAAAGCCTGTGGTCAGGTTCAAAGTACCGGAAGGGCAGCAGATCGTCATCAATGACCTTGTCCGGGGGAAAGTGATGTTCGAGAGTGATGATATCGGGGATTATATCATTGTCAAATCAGATGGCATTCCAACTTATAACTACGCTGTGGTGATAGATGATGCCCTTATGAAGATCACGCAGGTTATCCGGGGGGAAGAACATCTTTCCAACACTCCTCGCCAGATTTTAATCTATGAAGCCTTAGGAATGAAGGTCCCTGACTTTGCTCATATCTCCCTCATTCTGAACACCGAAGGAAGAAAATGAGCAAACGTGATGGGGACACAGCCGTTATAGATTATTTTAACAAAGGATACCTTCCCCAAGCGGTGGTTAATTTTATTTCTCTTTTAGGTTGGTCACCCTCTGGGGAGCAGGAGTTCTTCTCTCTCGAAGAGCTCAAGCAGGAATTTTCCTTGGAGAAAGTCTCGAAGAGTCCTGCAGTTTTTGATCTCCATAAGCTTAACTATATTAATTCCCATTATTTAAAAGAAACTCCTGATGAAGAGTTGATAGACTTAACCTTACCGTTTCTTAGAGAGAGCGGTCTCTTCCCTAATGAAAAGCTTACTAATCAGGAAAAACAGTGGATAGCCGGTTTTATTGGTGCGGTTAAAGAAAAGGTCAACAACCTTAGTGAGGTTAAGGAGTATATTCATTATTTTTCGGGAACGGAAGTTGAAATGCCTGATGAGGAAGCTAAGCAGATTCTAAAGGGTGAAACCGTTTCGGCGGTGCTCGACCTTTTTTGGGACAAAGTGGAATCCTCAGAGTTTCTCGACTCCGCCGCTTCCAAGGCTATTCTCAAAAAGATCACCAAGGAACTCAAACTTAAAGGTAAAGATGTCTATATGCCGATCCGTATTGCCCTTACAGGGCAAATGCATGGCCCGGACCTTGATAGGATTATGGCTCTTCTTGGGAAAGACAATCTAAAAGCTCGCTTAGATCAGACCCTGAAATTATTATAGTTAATTTGGTGGAAATTATCGCCTGGATTATTAGAAGGAGGAAACTGTGATGGCTATCAAACTATTCAATTCCCTCACCCGCCGCAAAGAGGAATTTGTACCCAGGGAGCCGGGGAAGGCCGCCATTTATGCTTGCGGACCGACTACCTATAATTACTTTCATCTTGGGAATGCCCGGATGTTGGTAGTCTTTGATATGGTTAGGCGGTATTTAATTTATAAAGGGTATGAGGTAACCTATGTCCAGAATTTTACGGATGTAGACGATAAGATTATTAAGAAGGCAGTCGAAGAGGATTGTGACCCGCTAGTGCTTGCCCAGAAATATATCGACGAATATTTTAAAGATGCTAAAGCCTTGAACATCATCCCGGCCGATGTTCATCCCAAGGCCACTGAGCATATTAATGAAATGATCGAGATTATCAAAAAGCTGGAGGCAAAAGGATTAGCCTACAACGTTGATGGGGATGTTTATTATGCGGTAGAAAAATTCTCCGAATACGGTAAGCTTTCGGGAAGAACCCTAGAAGATATGCTTGCCGGGGCGAGAGTAGACGTTAACGAGAGGAAGCGTAATCCTATGGACTTTGCCCTCTGGAAAAAAGCGAAAGAAGGGGAACCTTGTTGGGCAAGTCCTTGGGGTGAGGGTAGACCGGGATGGCATATCGAGTGTTCAGCGATGGCTCTCAAATATCTGGGACCGGAATTTGATATCCACGGTGGGGGAGGAGATCTGATATTCCCTCATCATGAAAATGAAATTGCCCAATCAGAGGGTTGTCTTGATGGTCAACGATTCGCCAAGTACTGGATGCATAATGCTTTTATCACCATTAATCAGGAGAAGATGTCCAAATCTTTGGGGAATTTCTTTTTAGTCCGGGATGTGGTCGAAAAGTTTCCCGGGGAGGTCATCAGGTTTTATCTTTTGGGTACCCATTACCGTAGTCCTTTGGATTTTGATGATGAGAAGCTGGTCATGGCTTCTAAGGGTCTGGATAGGCTGAAGAATAGTGTTCGCTTGGCTCAAGAAGCTCTTAGTAAGGTTTTGCCGGATGAAGAACCTCGGATAGAAGACGAACTTGTTAAGGCTTCTCAGAAGGCTCGTAGAGATTTTGAAGAAGCTATGGATGATGACTTTAATTCGGCCCAGGCCTATGCTGCTTTGTTCGAATTAGCTAAAGATCTTAATACTTATCTTACTAGAAAGTCCAGAAAGCCTTATTCGCTAACCGAGGCCTGCAATACTTTATTAGAATTGGCCGGAGTGCTGGGATTCGATCTGGAAGCAGAAATAGAAGACTCTCAGACGGATACGGGAAAGCTTGCCCAAGTTATGGAATTGGTTCTGGAGATTCGGCTTAAGGCCCGTAAGAATAAGGATTGGGCAACCGCCGATTTGATTAGAGATAGGATGAAAGAGATCGGAATCGTGATAGAAGATACGCCTGATGGTGCTAGGTGGTACCTGGGGTAAGACTGTTAGAAAAATCCTAAAACTAAGCGTTGTTGCTTTTAGACTTTTTGAACAGTCCTGGAAACGTTAAGCTAAAGGAAGGGAACATTTTGGATTATCTGGACGGAACCGAAGAGTGTAGTGGCCTGCTTGAAAGTTGGCCGGTAAAAATAAATAAGAGGTGGCAGGATGTTAATATCCTGCTGCTTGCTTATCTCGGAGATGCAGTATATGAGCTCTGGGTACGCAAACATCTCTTTGAAAAGGGAATAGAAAAGGTAGAAGAGATGCATAAAGCGGCTATTTATCACGTTCAAGCTAAGACCCAGGCAGGAATATTAAAGCATCTTATGGATGAACTTGATGAGACTGAGACCGACGTTGTCATGCGAGGACGTAATACCAAAGGTCATCATCCTCGTAATGTTGACGTTGTCACCTATAGACATGCCACTGCTTTCGAAGCCTTAGTGGGATATTGGTATCTTACGGACAAAAAGACCAGGATGAAGGAAATGCTGGATAGGATAGATGTGATTCTGGAAAAATTGGAGTGAGGTAAATTATTGTGAGCAAAGCTGATAATATTTTTATTTCCATGTGCAGGGATATTATTGATCATGGATTTTCTTCCGAAGGAGAAAAAGTCAGAGCTAAGTGGGAGGATGGTACTCCTGCCCATACCATAAAAAAATTTGCTGTGGTCAATAGATATAACTTGGCAGATGAGTTTCCGATTCTTACCTTAAGGCCCACCAATTTAAAAGCGGCCATCGATGAAATGCTCTGGATCTGGCAAAAGAAATCAAATAATATTAAGGATCTAAATAGCCATATTTGGGACAGCTGGGCCAATGAAGAGGGTTCGATAGGGAAAGCTTACGGCTATCAACTTGGTATAAAACACAAATATCCTGAAGGGGAATTTGACCAGGTAGACAGGGTCATATTTGATTTAAAGCATAATCCCTATAGCCGAAGGATTATTGTCAACATGTATAACCATCATGATCTGCATGAGATGAATCTTTATCCTTGTGCCTATAGTATGACTTTCAATGTTACGGATACTAAACTCAATGCTATCCTGAATCAAAGATCTCAAGATATTTTAGTGGCTAATAATTGGAATGTAGCCCAATACGCGATTCTAGTACATATGTTGGCTCAGGTAAATCGGCTTGAAGTGGGGGAACTTGTTCATGTCATTGCTGATGCCCATATTTACGATAGGCATATTCCTTTGATAGAAGAACTTATCCGCAGGAAATCCTATTCAGCCCCGCGGCTGATCATTAATCCGGATGTTCAGAACTTTTACGATTTTAAGGTTAGTGATTTTAGATTGGAAGGCTATCAAAGCGGTGCTCAGATTAAAAAAATTCCTGTTGCTGTTTGAGAAGGAGAGTCTTATGAAGGCGATTGTGGCAGTTGATCTTGATTGGGGAATTGGTTATAAGGGTAACTTGTTACAGAGAATTCCGGCGGATATGAAGTATTTCAGGGAGAAAACCATAGGTAAAGTCGTGATCATGGGCAGGGAAACCTTTGAATCTCTACCTAGGAAAGAACCTTTGAAAGATAGAATTAACATTGTCTTAAGCAGGGATGAACAGTTTAAGAATGAAAAGATAATAATTTGCCGCTCCTTAGAGGAACTATTCTTAAAGCTTGAAAAGTATGATTCGGAAGATTTGTTTGTTATCGGCGGAGAATCAGTATACATTCAGTTGCTTCCTTATTGCACAGTAGTTTACGTGACTAAAATAGAAAACATCTATCCGGCGGATAAATTTTTCATTAACCTAGACCAACATGAGTCTTGGAAATTATCGGAACTTAGTGATGCCCAAAGTTATGATGCGATTTCTTATCGCTTTCTTAAATATCTAAATCAAGGGTAGGTGATAGATATGGATGAGGGTATAGTTTGCGGGCGAAATGCGGTTCTGGAACTAATAAAGTCGGGAAATCCCGTAAATAAGGTTCTGGTCAAAAATGAAAAGGGACAGGGTAGAAACGCCGATATCTTACATTTCGTTAAAGAGAAGGGAATACCTTATCAATTTGTGGAAAGTATTGTGCTGGATAAACATAGCTCTGGAGAAAAGCACCAAGGCGTGGTAGCTTTTACGGCTTGCAGGGAATATGCAGAACCAGGGGACATCCTGGCAATAGCAAGGAATAAGGGTGAGGACCCTTTCATCCTGGTTCTGGATGAGATAGAAGATCCGCATAATCTTGGAGCCCTGCTGAGAACAGCGGATGCAGCCGGGGTCCACGGGGTGATCATCCCTAAAAGACGAAGTGCCGGACTTACTCCTGCAGTGGGCCGAACATCAGCCGGGGCAGTAGAATATGTACCAGTGGCCAGAGTTAGCAATCTAGTCCAAACCTTGAAATATTTACAAGCGGAAGGTTGTTGGATATCCGGGGCAGAAGCAGGTGGGAAAGAAATCTACCAAGCTGATCTAACGGGACCGAGAGTCATCGTGATAGGCGGCGAGGATAAAGGATTAGGTAGGCTCATCAAGGAAACTTGCGATGAGATAGTATCCCTTCCTATGCTGGGACGGATTTCCTCCCTTAATGCCAGCGTAGCCGGTTCAATTATTATGTATGAGGTCAGAAGACAGAGAAACCAAGGATTATCCGACATATCCCGTCAATCTTCACCTTGACGCTATTTGGGCATTTCGGGTATAATTACAATGTTATGTACAGAATTCACGCGGCATCACCGTTTCCTTCGTGAATTAACTTCGGGAGGGATGGATTTGACTTATAATCTCCAGCCAGAGATTCCAGATGATTTTGAAGCAAATGAATTCGTAGCAGATGAAGAATTAGTTGAATTGGCGAAATTAGGTGACGCTGCTGCCCAAGAGTATTTGATCAATAAATACAAAAATTTTGTCAGGGCTAAAGCCAGATCATACTTCTTAATAGGAGCTGATCGGGAAGATATCATTCAAGAAGGTATGATCGGTCTTTATAAAGCTATCCGTGATTTTAGAGAGGACAAGCTTTCCTCTTTTAGAGCATTTGCCGAGCTTTGTATTACTAGGCAGATAATAACTGCGATAAAAACTGCTACCCGCCAAAAACATATTCCGCTTAACTCTTATATTTCCTTAAATAAACCTATTTATGATGAGGACTCTGACAGAACACTTTTAGATGTTATTTCCGGTAATAAGATAACGGATCCGGAAGAACTAGTTATAAGTAGAGAAGAATTCGATGATATCGAAGAAAAGATGGGTGAAATCCTAAGCTCTTTAGAATGGGAGGTCCTAATGGCCTATCTAGAGGGGAAATCTTATCAGGAGATAGCGGTGGATTTACAAAGACATGTTAAATCCATTGACAATGCCCTGCAGAGAGTGAAAAGGAAACTGGAGAGATACCTCGAACACAGGGGAGCATAGATCTTGAAAGCGTAATGTTTGCTTTAACCAATTTTTAGCTTAATTGATTTGATTTAGTCGGAATACTATAGTGGATTTATTTGGCAGAGAAAAATCTTCCTAATATTGTTGACAATAAGCAAGAATGTCTGTTACAATACATTGGTGTCCGATGCCGACGTAGCTCAATTGGCAGAGCAGCTGATTTGTAATCAGCAGGTTGCGGGTTCGAGTCCCATCGTCGGCTCCAGGTAAACGGGTAGGTGGCCGAGTGGTTAAAGGCGGCAGACTGTAAATCTGTTCCGAGAGGTACGGTGGTTCGAATCCATCCCTACCCACCACTTGTAAAGATCGAAGCTCGAAATCGGAAATCCGTGGAAGAGCGATTAGATCTTGAATATATAGAGATTCTTAAAAATGATAGAGTAAACAATCTAAAAAGGAATACGAGTATTCGAATAACGAATATCGTGCCTCGAAAAACATCGCGGGGTGGAGCAGCGGTAGCTCGTCGGGCTCATAACCCGAAGGTCGTTGGTTCAAATCCGGCCCCCGCAACCAAAGAAAAGTCAAACCTTCAGAGAATAATTCTCTGAAGGTTTTTTGAATTTTATACCTACCGAGAAACAGAATTTACTTTAATGGCAATAAAAGCACTTTGTTCTGTTGGATTTGCATCCTTGGCCTGCTGAATGGATAAAAGGGTCAAGTGCTCAATATTAAGGGTCTCGGTATCAATTAAGATGGGAGAAAAAGATTCGGCCTAAACATTAGGCAAATAGAAGGATAAAAGAATGTCGAGAGAGAAAATTGATAATGCGAAGAATAATAAAAATGGAAATAAAATGAAAATGGCAATTGGATTCAAGGTAATTGATAAAAACGGAGGAAAATGACTATGAACGATGATTTTAAGCTTATAGACCCGGAAAGGGTTTCCGACAATCCATTCCACTTGATAGGCAATGACTGGATGCTTATTACTGCGGGGAACGTGCAAAAATTTAATACAATGACAGCAAGTTGGGGAGGTATGGGAATACTTTGGAGAAAGAAAGTATGTTTTATCTTTATTAGACCATCACGTTATACCTATGAATTTTTGGAAGAAAACGAGAGTTTTACCTTGAGCTTTTTTGAAGAGGAGTACCGCAAAGCCCTTTCTTTCTGCGGAACAAAATCCGGACGGGATGTAGATAAGATTGCGGCTACCGGACTTACTCCTGTAGAAGGTAAGCAGGGGGCAATCTATTTTGAGGAAGCTAAATTAGTTATGGAGTGTAAGAAAATTTACTATCAGGATCTGGAACCGGGCAATTTTCTGGATTCAAGTATCGAGGAGAATTATTACGGCCGTGATTACCATCGGATTTATGTCGGAGAGATCATAGGGTGTTATGTAAAAGAGTCCTGAGCATATCAGTTTGTCACAATGAAGAGGCTTTACAAAGCAAAAAAACGCTTGGGTAAAGCCTCTAAAATAATTAATCGACTATATATGTTCCCGATCCAGGGCTTCATCCCGGATCTCGGTCCTCATACTATTCAGAGCTTCTCGTCTTCTTTTGTTCTTCTTCTTTAGATCTGCCCTCATTTTTGGATCATCCGTTTTGTCTATCATCTCCTCGGCAAGCTCCATATTCTGAATGGTGTGGTTAATGTTGTGCTGAATTCTTTCTACGTTATCACTGCGATCATCAGGTTTTGCTTTCATAGGAATATATTTCCCCCTTTAATTCAAAAAAGTGATTAAGTTATTGATATTCTTTGAGGAATAAATCTTTATTATACAAAAAAGTAAATTATAACAAATATATCCCAAATATCCCAGAAATTATGTTAATATAATAATAACCAGAATCGTAGCACCAGATCCCCCTGATCGTCGCGTCCTCCGTGGCCGTTAACTGTTGGCATGCTAGTGCTTTATTATGGGCATTTGTTTTACGCAAGTTTCGTTTGACGTGCATTTCTGCAATATTGCTTTTAGCTTTTTGCAGAATGATCAAGATTGCCTATCATTGAAATAAGAAAACGGAGTGAGTGCTATTCATCTAGAAATTTCTCTAAAATCTATTCATAAAGAAATATTACTTTTACCTATTCATTACAATTATTTAGTGCAGTCTGCTATCTATAACTCTATTGATAGCGAACTAGCAAAATTCCTGCATGAAAAAGGATATATAGCTGACAAACGTATTTTTAAAATGTTTTCTTTTTCTTTGCTACAAGGATTCTATCATATGGATAAAGTGAAAAAAATGATTGAATTTGAAGGGGAGATTAAACTAACCGTATCATCCCCTTTAGATGAATTTTGTCAATCCCTAGTCAACATTTTGCTTACTAGAGGAGTTATGCGTTTAGGAACACAGGAATTGGAAATAGTGAGGGTATCTGCCCGTAAACTCTTAGTAGAAAAGGAAGAAGTCAAGGTTAAAACCCTTTCCCCTATAGTGCTGTATAGTACTATGCTCCGCCCAGACGGGAGGAAATATACAGTTTACTTTCAACCGGGAGATCCGGATTATGAAAGGCTATTAAGTGAAAACTTAAATAAGAAATACCGTGCACTATATGGCATGGAACTACCTACTAAAGAAGTAAGAGCTAAACCTCTAGGGTTACAAAGAATGAGGATAATTAATTATAAAAATACGATCATTAAAGGGTATGCTGGAAAATTACTTTTGACTGGACCGATACCCCTACTCCAAATGGCGGTAGATGGAGGATTGGGGGGTAAGAATAGCCAGGGGTTTGGGTGTGTGGAGGTAGAAGGGTGAAATCCCTTTTAGGTAGACTAATGAAGATAATATATAAGGTATAAATATATATTTCAATTCCTTATAGGTAGTAAGCATATGACTATAAAGTAATACATAAACTATAAGTATATCAATAATCACTAATAAGATCTCCTTGCCATATAAGTATATTGGAGAGGAGGAGTGGTTATGTTGAAAAGTAAAAGTTTAATCGTAATTGCTAACATTAAAATAGGTTTAATCTCAAATATAGTTATTATTGGTCAACAGGAAGCAAACAATGCCTATAATTCAAATGATAAAAAACGAAAAAAGAAGGAAGTGATCACTAAAATATTAAGATTATTCAAAGAAGTGTTTATTAGTAAATAATAGGGGAGGTGAAAAGGATGATTTCTGCCGTAAGAGAATTAGGAAAATTATTTTTGGAAAATGAGAAAAAAAGTACACTTTCAACACTTATAGAGAATATTGATAATGAACGTTATCCTAATATGGTTTGTGTAGTACTTAGTGCAAATGATCCCTATGACTTTGTAGATGTAATACTTGAAGAAACTAATGCTGTAATAGGTGAAAAATATCTATATCGTAAGAAATCACCAAACGGTCCCAATTTTTCTCCTACTGCAATAGTTACTGAAACTGAAAAAACTTATTCTAATAAATTTTTGGGTTGGTTTATAGCTTTAAATAAAAATAAAGAGATTGAAAAAGAACATAATGATTATTTTTCAAAATTAAGAGTTTCCTTGGAAAGAAGCCAAGTGCAAATTCTTAGAAAAGTTAATGACATAATTACCAATCCCAAAGCCGGGTGGGTTCTGACCTTAAAATTAGGTGAACATTATTTGCTAGATATTCCTCAATTTAAAGAGTATTTTATTCAGTCCATTTTTAGCAAAGAAGAGGAAATTTCCTCCACGAATCAGATATGTTCAGTGTGTGGTCAGCAAAAAGAAAAGATATATGGTGGTGCCAGTCCCTTTAAGTTTTATACCATTGACAAACCAGGATTTATTAGCGGCGGTTTTAATGAGAAATTGTCTTGGCGTAATTTCCCGGTATGTTCAGAATGTTATTTGGCCTTAACTGAAGGCAAGAATGTCTTAAAAGAATACCTGGCATTTCGTTTTTACGGTTTAAACTATATGCTTATCCCTAATTTTATTTTTGGCAAAGACAGTCAGAAAGAAATTGTGAATATTCTTATCAATCGAAGCCATAAGCAAATTACGTTATCCCAAAGAACTGAGGATAATTTGACTACTTATGAAGATGATATTTTATTGAGTTTAGCCGAAGCAAAAGATAACGTTACTTTTCATTTTCTTTTTATGCAGTCTCAGCAAAGTGCTGAACGTATCTTGTTAGTTATTGAGGATGTACTTCCTTCCCGCTTGCGAACAATATTTGCAGCTAAAAAAGCAACAGATAAGTTATTTCCAAAGGCTCCTTTTCATTTAGGGAAGATTCGTTCTTTTCTTGGAAAGTCAGATCCGAGCAAAAATAATACAGATCTTGATAAATACTTTTTAGAAGTTGTTAATTCCATCTTCCAAGGAAGGACGGTCCAGTTTGGCTTTTTAGGGTCACAGTTTATGAGAGAAATCAGAAGAGAATTTTTAAGCAGCGAGAAAGATCAATATGCTTTTAAGGTTTATGATGCGATTCAAAACACTTGTTTTCTCTCAAAATTAGGTTTATTAGAAAGAAAGGAGGGAATTTGTGTGAATACAATATTTGATGAAGTTTTTGATAGATATTCGATACAATTAGATACCAATAAAAAACGCGGAATATTCCTCTTAGGAAGTTTAACAAGGATGCTACTAAGAATTCAATGGAAAGAAAGAAAAGCTCAGCCTTTCATTAGTCAACTAAAAGGCCTAAAAATGAATGAGAGGGATATTCTAGGTTTGTTACCAAAAGTTCAAAATAAATTAATGGAGTACAGCAGATTTGATAAACAAAAAGAGTTATTAGCAAAAGAAATTACCCGACTTATGTTATCTTCGGAGAATAAAGAAGACTTGACAGTAGACGAAATGAATTTTTATTTTATTTGCGGTATGAATTTATCCTATGAAGTTTCATTTATTCTTTATGGTGAAAAAGAAAAGGAGGAAGAGAATAATGACGGTGATGAATAGATCTGAGATTTTGTTTTATTATGATATAAATTATTGCAATCCAAATGGCGATCCATTGGATGCCAATAAACCTCGGATTGATGAGGAAACAGGAAAAAATATTGTAACCGATGTCCGTTTAAAGAGAACGATAAGAGATTACTTGTTAGCAAAAGGGGAAGGAATATTTGTCCAGGAAATAGCCGATGATGCAGGCGTTATCCAGGATGCTAAGCAACGAGCTGAGGATTTCCTGTTACAGGATAAGTTTAAGCTTAAAAAAGGAAATTTAAGCTTAGCAGATATGAAGAAGATTATTCAAAAAAACATACTAGAAGAATGTATTGATGTTCGACTCTTTGGAGCTACTATTCCAATTGAAAAAAGCACCAAAGAGAAAAACTCCGTTACCTTAACCGGTCCTGTTCAATTCAAGATGGGACAATCTTTGCATCGAGTAAAATTACAGTACGTAAAAGGCACTGGCGCATTTGCCTCTGGTTCCAATATGACGCAAAAGACTTTCAGGGAAGAATACATTTTACCTTATTCCTTAATAGGCTTTTATGGTATTGTGAATGAAAATGCTGCAAAAGAAACGAATCTGACAGAAGAAGATGTTAGTAAGCTATTAGAGGGTATTTGGGTGGGAACAATGAATCTTATTTCACGTTCAAAAGCCGGCCAGCAACCAAGGCTTCTGGTACGAGTAGTTTATAAAGAAAATAATTATCATATAGGAGAGCTGGATAAACTTGTTTCCTTCGTGAGTGACAAGAATCAGGAAGAAATCAGAGATATTACAGAAGGGGTCTTGGAAATTGGTTTATTATTAAATGCCTTAGAAGAAAATAAAAATAAAATCAAAATAATTCAAATTAAGAAAGATAGCAGAACAATATTTAATACTGATATTTTGGATGAGGTAAAGCAAAGGGGTTTAGATGTTGAAGAGCTAGTATTTTGAGAAGAAGGAATGATAGAATGAAAGTTTTAATATTTGACCTCAGAGGGGATTATGGTCATTTTCGGGCATATTATTCCACTTCTTCACCTGTTTCCTTCTCGGTAATTCCGCCGACAGCATTATTTGGTATTATTGGAGCAATTCTAGGTCTTCCGAAGGAAAACAATGAATACTTAAAAATACTAAATAGGGCTAAAACTAAAGTGGCTATAAAGATTAATAACCCTATTAAAAAAACACGATTAGGAATCAATTTGATTAATACTAAGGGTAATATTTGGGTTCCTAAGAGACGCAGGGAAGGACCAAGGACACCGATAAAATATGAATTTCTTAAAGAACCTGGTTATCGAATATTTGTTACCATGGAAGATAAAGAAGTTTTTCGGAAACTTATTAACATGGTGCAAAATCATCAAACCCACTATACTATTTCTTTAGGATTAAGTGAATTACTCGCGGATGTTTCCTATGTAGGTCTTCAAGAATATGTATTCAACGAAAGTGAAAGTGATTATGTAGAAGTATCTACGGTAGTTCCTCTAAAAGATATTATTGACGATGGTATTTTGGTAAAAGAAGGAATGCAGTTTCTGAAAGAACGAATACCCTTCAGGATGAATACGGAAAGAGTTGTGGAAGAGTATGGCCAAATATTAATGGAGGTTAAGGGGAAAAAGATGAATTTAAAGCTAAAGCGTTATTGGAAAACGGAAGACGGCAACGAAAACATTGTATTCATCTAATATTTAGCGACCTCCAGGAACAAGCGAGGCCGCTCCGGTAATCTTCCATTTCATGAGGAGGTAGTATGTTACAGAGTCATCCTCATCAAAGTATTGCTCAGCATTTGTGTGGAGTTTGGAAAAATGCAGAAGTTGTAATAAAACGTCATGGCGGGAAATTTTGGGAGGGCGACATCTTACTCAAAACTTCTATAATCATGTGTCTTTGTCATGATCTAGGTAAATCGACCTCTTATTTCCAAAAGTATATGGGGAAAATAACTCAGGGGAAGAAAATAAAAGGTGGACACCAGGAGAGACATTCCCTGTTATCTGCTATCATTGGTTATAATCTTGCTAAAAAATTTCTAGAAGAAATAAACTGCCCAAGTCAATTCCTATCATTTTATGTCTTTGTAGCGATTAAAGAGCACCATGGTAATCTCATTGATTTTTTAGATGAGAAAAATAACATAAGTCAAGAAAATCTTGAATTATTAAAAATACAAGCAAGCTCTATTGATTATGCTGAGTTAGCTAATGAATTGGAACCCTTATTATTTTTATTGCCAGATACTATAATCAATCTTTTCCCCTTAACGAAGGAAGAAATATTAAATTGGGTTAATGATTTTAACCATGATCTTTATTTACTTAGAAAGGATAAAAAGATATCTCTTCCTAAACGAATACAAGAGCAGTATTCGTTGGAAAAATTACAAGCCTATTTCAATTTTTGTTTTTTGTATTCTTTACTTTTGGAAGGAGATAAAAGCCAAGCAGGCTTAGGTAAGAGCAATAGTAAAATAAAAGAATTACAAAATAATCTTGTTGATATTTATAAGTCAAGTCAAGATTGGTCGCAGTCGAAGTTAAATAATTTGAGGCAGAAAGCCTATGAAGAAGTTGCTGATAATATACAGCTTTGTAAAGGGGGATCCTTATTTTCAATAATTTTACCGACCGGGCTAGGAAAAACACTTACTGCCTATAATTATGCGTTAAAATTAAGAGAAGTTAGGAAAAAAGAGAGAAACGGGATTCCTCCTAGGATTATATATTCCTTACCGTTTTTAAGTGTAATTGATCAAAACCTAAAAATATTTGAGGAGATTTTACAGTCAAATGGCATTGATTATGATAATACGTATATTTTAAAACATCATTATCTTAGCAATTCAAATTATAATGAAAAAAGTGAGCGAGAAGAGCTTGATTACAATCCGAATGCCTCAAAGTTATTGGTTGAAGGTTGGAATTCCGAAATTATTGTAACTACGTTTATTCAATTATTTGAGACTATGATTTCTCATAAAAATCGCTCTTTAAGAAGATTTCATAAACTGTCTAATGCAATTATTTTGGTTGATGAAATCCAAGCAATTCCAATAAAATATTGGGAGTTAATTCGTTGGATATTTTTATTTATAGCGAACGAATTGAATACCGATATTATTCTCATTACCGCAACAGTTCCTAAGATATTTTTACCTGAGGATGGATTAATAGAATTATGTCAATCTGAACAATATTTTTTGCTGCTAGATAGAATTGAGATGCAAATCGATTTAAGAAAACTGACATTAGAACAGTTTGTTGAAGAATTATCAATAGATGAGGATAAAAGTTATCTATTTATCTTAAATACTATTGGATCAGCCAGAAAGCTTTATCAGTCTTTATCAGAAAAAATTGAAGAATCAATTGGTTTCCTTTCTACCCAAGTTATTATGAAACACAGAAAAAAGAGAATTGAAGCTGTCAAAGAATCATTTTATAGAATCGTAGTGAGTACTCAAATGGTTGAAGCAGGTGTTGATATTGATTTTGATATAGTGTATCGTGATTTTGCTCCATTAGATTCTATCAATCAATCAGCGGGCAGGTGTAACCGAAATAATAGGCCAGGCTTAAAAGGCGAAGTCAGAGTAGTGCGTCTTTGGAATGGAAAACAAACATATGGCGAGTATATTTATGATCCGATCTTACTAAGAACTACTGAAAAAGTCTTAGAAAACAAGAAAAACGTCAGAGAAATGGAGTTTTCCAAGTTAATTGATCAGTATTTTGGTTTATTGAGAAAAAGAGCTAATCAAGAGGAATCTCAATTAATCTTAAAATCCATTGAGGAATTATGTTTTGATAGCTTCGACGGAATGAAATTGCCTATTAGCAAATTTAAGCTTATTGAAGAGCAAAGTATGCGAGAAAATATATTTATTGAGGTAGATGAGGACGCACAGTACATATGGAGAAAATATGAGGAACTTTTATTATTGGATGATCCGTTTGAACGGCAGCAAGAGTTTTCTGCAATTAAGAGCGAATTTTATAATTATATTATTTCTATTCCGATCACATATAGCATGCCACCGGAAATAAAAAACTTTCGTTATGTAGCTCGAGATGTTCTAGAAATCTATTATGATATTGAAACAGGATATAGGGATAAGACAGGTACAATGATATGGTAAAATTTTATGATAAGAAGAACAAAACTATCATATAAAGACAAAAAGTTTAATTAGAAGTAACTACTACTAATAAGGAGAGGGTTTATATGCCAACATATTTATTAAACCTAATTGAACATCTGAAGAAGAATAAAAAGATTAGTGCCGCCTGGCTTATTGGCTCAGTTTCGACCGGAAAAAAATAGAGCAGACAGCGATCTTGACATTGCGATCCTTTTTGTACCAGATTTATCTAAACATGAAAGGTTTAACCTACAGCTTTCATTATCAAATGATTTGTCAAAGATCGCAAATTGTGAGGTTGATATTGTAGATATGCAAACTGCTCCATTATTTCTTCAACATCAGATTAGGAAAGGTGGTCGTTTACTTTTTGAGAAGGATCATGCTTATAGGTAAAGCATGACGTTCAATCTCGTAGGGAGTACTACGAGATGACTTATATGTTGGAATTAAGGAATAAGAGTCTAATAAAGAAAGCTTTAGGAGGGAAATAAAATGGTTAATCTTGATTTAATTGAGGTAAAATTAGGACAGATGTCTGGGTATTTATTAGATCTCCGAGAGCCCAAGATATTGAATTAGAGCAGTTCCAATCTGATAAAAAGATACAACGTTATATTGAGAGGACTTTACACCTAACGATTGAATGCTGTCTTGATATTGGTAACATTATTGCTGATCAAAACTGGCGAGGATCAAATAATAAGAAAGACATATTTACTGTTTTGGAAGAAAACCATTTGATAGGCTCAGATTACTGCCAAATTTATTGAAAATGGCACAATTCATAAATATCCTTGTTCATGATTTATGCCGAGATTTATCGTGGAACAGTATATAATGCTATGCGAGAGAATTTAACAGATTTCCAGGAATTTATTTATGAAATTCTAAGGAGTTAGAACATTTTCAACTACTCCTTACCATTCGTTGTATTGTAATATTAGCCCATCTGTGGTCGTTAGAAAGGGGATGTCATGTATAAGAATGATCTCAATGTGACAGGAACTCTAGTCTGGTATTATTATATCTGCCCTAGAGAAGTTTGGTTAATGGCTAGAAAATTGGTTCCGGATCAAGACAATGCTAATGTAGACCTAGGTCGCTTTATTGCTGAAAACACTTATGAACGGGACAAAAAGGAAATCAGCGTAGGCCATATCAAACTTGATATCATGCGACAAGAAAAAGGGCGGCTAGTTGTAGGCGAAGTAAAGAAAAGCTCTAAATACGAGAAGAGTGCTACTATGCAGTTAGCTTTTTATTTACATGAGTTAAAAGAGATTGGGATCGAAGCCGAAGGAGAATTGATGTTTCCCAAAGAAAAGAAAAAAGTGCAAGTACGGCTGACTCAAGAGTTGATAGAAGAGATAGATAAAACAAAAAGAGAAATATTAAGAATTGTTTACCAGGAGATACCTCAGCTTCCTAAGAAGATTAACTTCTGCCGTAACTGTGCTTATTCAGAATTCTGTTGGTCTTAAGGAGTAGCAGATGAAAAAGACATTGTATGTTTTTACTGAGGGTGAATTAAAAAGGAAAGATAATACTTTATGTTTTGAAACCGAAGCGGGGAAAAAGTATTTACCTGTTGAAGATATTAATGAAATTATGGCTTTTGGAGAGGTAAGCTTTAATAAGAGTTTTTTAGAATTTGTTTCCCAGAAAGAGATTCTTATTCATTATTTTAATTATTATGGATATTATATGGGGACCTTTTATCCTCGTGAACACCTAAATTCTGGATATATGATTCTTAAACAGGCTGAATCCTACCAGGACAATATAAAGAGAATTAGCTTGGCCCGTGCTTTTGTTTACGGTGCCTATCGCAATATTCGACAGGTCTTAAAGTATTATCAAAATAGAGGGAGAAATCTTGCGGGAATAATTGAGACTATCGAGAAACAGGCTGAAGCCATCAATGATTGCCTGGAAATCAGCCAGCTTATGGCGGTGGAAGGACATATTCGTGAACAATATTATCAGGCGTTTGATAAGATTACAGGCAATAAGGATTTTTATTTTCAGGAAAGAACTAGAAGGCCACCCCAGAATAATATGAATGTCTTAATTAGCCTTGGAAATTCAATTTTATATACCCAGGTTTTAAGTGAAATTTATAAGACCCATCTAGACCCTCGAATAGGGTTTCTCCATACAACTAACTTTCGTAGATTCAGTTTAAATTTAGATATTGCTGAGATTTTTAAGCCTATTCTAATAGATAGACTTATTTTTAGTTTAGTAGATAAAAAAATGATTACTAAAGAGGATTTTGAACGGCGGGTAGGAGGATTATTGCTTAAGGATAAAGGGAAAAAGGTTTTTGTTGAGGAATTGGACAATAAATTAAAAACCACAATTAAACATAAAAAAATTGGTCGTATAGTTTCTTATAGAAGATTGATTAGATTGGAACTATATAAATTAGAAAAACATCTAATGGGTGAGGAAAAGTATGAGCCTTTTGTAGCGACTTGGTAAGTACTGGGGGGGAGCTTTTGTTTATTATTATGGTTTATGATGTAAATCAAAAAAGAGTGGCTAAAGTTCTAAAAAAGGGAAGAAAGTATTTATACTGGGTACAAAATTCAGTCTTAGAGGGGGAAATATCTGAAGTTAATTTTAAAAAATTAAAAATTGAGCTTGAAAAAATTATCAATGTAGATGAGGATTCTGTAATTTTTTATACTTTTAGGACCACTAAATACTCTAAAAGGGAGTCAATGGGGATTAAAAAGGGTGGAGACGACAACATTATCTAGATCGTCGATGTATAATAACGTAAAAATCCTAGGGGTTTGACGGAACGCAGATAAGTGTGACAAACTAGGATTAGCAAGGGCCTTAAAGAGATTGTTTCTTTAGTTAACTTTGTTTGAAAGTAAGGATCCTTTGTAGGATCCAGATTCTATGCGGACTTTTGGGGATTTTAGATTACCTATGAGGAATTGAAACTACCATCCCTCCCCAAAAAAGAAAATGGAGGGATTCGAGATTTTAGATTACCTATGAGGAATTGAAACAATGGAATTCTTTCATAGTTCTCTTCCCTTCGCATTTCGATTTTAGATTACCTATGAGGAATTGAAACCAACCATTTGGCCGTCTGCATTATTCCCCGCATCTAGATTTTAGATTACCTATGAGGAATTGAAACTCAATCTTAGGAAATATATCCACCTCAAAGTCATCCTCTGATTTTAGATTACCTATGAGGAATTGAAACTTTAAAAATGCTTTAGAAGTGGAAGACGTGCTGCCGTGGATTTTAGATTACCTATGAGGAATTGAAACTTTTCATCGATATCGTAACCAAGGGGAGGAACCCCACCGATTTTAGATTACCTATGAGGAATTGAAACCTGTCAGGTACTACATCAACTCCTTGCCACCGGCTTTGATTTTAGATTACCTATGAGGAATTGAAACTAGAGAAGCTATGGTGCAGATCCCTTCGTAATGCCAGATTTTAGATTACCTATGAGGAATTGAAACTCGACACTGTGACAAAGGCGATGATGGAGGGCACTAACGATTTTAGATTACCTATGAGGAATTGAAACTGGCAAAGAAATGACAGATGGGTTAATAGAGATCCTTGAGATTTTAGATTACCTATGAGGAATTGAAACCCTCCCGCAACGTTCGCCCGAAGCACTTGAAAAACTGGCGATTTTAGATTACCTATGAGGAATTGAAACCTCAGTGTCTCGCAGCATGGATGATTTGAAAAATAGGATTTTAGATTACCTATGAGGAATTGAAACTATTAGACACTGAAGGGGTATTAGACTACACCGGACTGATTTTAGATTACCTATGAGGAATTGAAACAAAGGACATGCAGTAGAATCTTTTTGGCAGTGGGTTGGATTTTAGATTACCTATGAGGAATTGAAACCTAATGTTGACCTGTATATCAAGCATGAAAACGAGTGGGATTTTAGATTACCTATGAGGAATTGAAACACCTTATTTCAGGAGGAGATCCATGCCAGCCACAGATTTTAGATTACCTATGAGGAATTGAAACTACATCAAACCGTTTGTGCAACCATTTCAACCACCGATTTTAGATTACCTATGAGGAATTGAAACTCAGAGAACTCAGACCGGATTGGGTGCTTAACGAAAGATTTTAGATTACCTATGAGGAATTGAAACTTTGATTTACCAGCTGATACCGATTGATAATATTTAAGATTTTAGATTACCTATGAGGAATTGAAACCTAGAAAACAACTTGAAGACGCAAGTAAATGCAATGGATTTTAGATTACCTATGAGGAATTGAAACCCGTTCTTGTCCCTTAGTCCGGTGTATTGTCCTACTGAGATTTTAGATTACCTATGAGGAATTGAAACAATTCATTGACTAGCATCTTTCTTCCCCCTTTTCTTGATTTTAGATTACCTATGAGGAATTGAAACTCATTTGTGCTGTTTACTAATTCGGCACAGGCTTTTAGATTTTAGATTACCTATGAGGAATTGAAACATTTTTCCGCACTTCTCATGCCCAGCCCAACCTCCTTGATTTTAGATTACCTATGAGGAATTGAAACCCCCCTGTTGCCGTATTAATATGTGGTAAACCTATTCAAGCGATTTTAGATTACCTATGAGGAATTGAAACCCGTTTGGGTCTACTATCGCTGTGAACGCTTCGGAGATTTTAGATTACCTATGAGGAATTGAAACCAATTTCCCATATCACGCTCGCTGTTTGAGTATGTGGATTTTAGATTACCTATGAGGAATTGAAACCACAACCGTAAAAATAAAGAGTTTAAGAGAGTTTGACGATTTTAGATTACCTATGAGGAATTGAAACGCAAACCCCGTGAAGCATTATGTATGCCCGTATTGCACGATTTTAGATTACCTATGAGGAATTGAAACATAACGTTATCTACCGATGC
>CALBJS010000294.1 GCA_937892995.1 uncultured Peptococcaceae bacterium
CCTGCTATAATATATAAAGTTAAAATTATTAGAAGTATGGGAAAGGAAGCAATGAAGAAAAAGAACGATGATCGATGGAGAGAATGGATATTTGCCGGTACAGTCTGCTTAGTACTGTTGGTTTTGCTTTTTTCGGGAATGGAGGGAAAAAAACAGGATCGGCAATACTTGTCTGATTATTTAAGATTTGAAGAAGCGGAAGAAAACTACCGTCATAAAGATTTTGAGAAGGCTTTCCCTATCTATGAGGAATTGGCACAAAAACCTATGTATCAAGAGAGTGTCGTCATTTGCTGGGGAATGGCCCAGATTTTAAAATATAGGGGAGAATATGCTACATCTTTAAAGTATTATGATAGGATAAGGCTGAATTATCCTGCCATCGTAAGAAATGAAGTCTTTGTGGAAGAGTATGTGGAAGTTCTTTCTTTGACAGGGGATGAGCGAGTAATCTATTATCAAAGGTGAATATAGATAATTATTTTGAAATAAGTTAGTTTTGAAATTTCAGCGGAAGATGATAGATTTGTTTTAAGTTCATTGAGTTTGAAAATAGGATGGTTAGGATATGAAACAAAAAAAAGGAAAGAAACAACGTCTATCCCGTAATTTAAGCAGTTCCGATGGAACAATACTTTTTTGTATGGTCTTGCTTGTGGGATTCGTTCCGTTAATCATATATAACAAAATACAACGCTTGGTAGTGCCGGTTATTGATCCTATGCTAAACTTTGAAACAGGGGGGTCAGTCGACTACTTTACTTATTATAAATCGCTGGCATTGATATTACTTACCGTGAGCGTGCTTCTTTTGTTCCTGGCTCGGATTTTTCTTGACAAGCGTGATCTAAAAAATACCGTCTTAAACATTCCTTTGCTAACTTTTGTCTTGGCACTTTGTTTATCAGTAGTGTTCAGTAGTTATAAGACTTTTGCACTTTGGGGAGGACATACAAGAAATTTGGGGGTAATTACATACCTATCATGTGCTGTTATTCTCTTTTGTTTAATTAATTCTAAAGTGGATAGCCAATGGGAAAGGAAGATAATATTTGCACTCTGTCCATTAGTGGTAATTAATACCGTCATGTTGCTTTTGCTTTATTATGGTATTAATCTTTGGGATAATTCCTTTTTCGTCGCTCTTGTAGCAGGTAATACAGGCCAATACTTAACAGAAAGTTCCAGGATTTCAGGTACTTTAAATCATAGAAACTACCTGAGTGGCTTAGGAGCCATCCTTTTCGCCCTCTTTGTAGCCAAAACTGTCATGTCTGTAAATAAATCTCGTTTTGACTACGAACGCGGTCTCTATATTTTAATGGCAGTTTTTTCTGCTGTGATTGTTTTTACTTCCAAAGCCTTAAGCGGTGTGGTTACTATTTTCTTTATTATTCCACTTATGATAGGGTTAATTTTTGAAAGCAGAGAAAAAAACAGACTATTGAATTTTGCAGGAATTACTGGACTGACTATTTTAGCCTGGATTATTTTGAGCTTGCATGATGCCTCTTTTATTCGGGAGTTTATTGACGATGCCGGACTATTGATTGGGAGTGCGGGATTCGGATTTGTATTTTTTGGTGTGTATTTGCTAATTAAGAACTGGAAAAAAATCAATAAACGGAGAGTTGCTCAAGTCGGCGGTGCACTACTCGTTCTTTGTCTTACTGTTTCTTTTTTATTTGGACCTAAAGCACTTGAAAAAGCAACTGCTGAATTTAATCGCACGAATACGGATCTCATTATGCAGAGATTGGAAAAAGATCCCTTTGATTTTCCGGAGGCTAAGTTTGGATGGGGGACGGGACGGGTCTATATCTGGCAAAGTACGTTAAAATTGGTTGCCGAAAAACCTCTCTTCGGTTACGGCTTTGACACACTGTCTTTCGAATTCAATCAAGGTGACCCAGCAAAGATTGCCGGTCTGGCTGATGCAGATACAATTGTAGATAAGCCTCATAATATGTATATCAACATGCTTTATGGTGCGGGGGCTGTTACCTTTCTAGCCTTCATAGCAATTGTTGTGCTGGTTATATGGAGTGCCTTAAAGGCATTAAGTACAGACTCGGAATATCGTATACTTATCTGGCCTTTGTTTTTGGGTGTGCTGGCTTACCTGTACCAGGGTCTCTTTAATGATCCGGTACACGGGGTGGAGCCGATTTTTTGGGTGTTGATGGGATTGACTTACGCCTTTGCCGATAAAGCCCTTTCCGGTGAAGCAAAAAACTTAAAATCTCGCCAATAGGGTCTGTCTCCACAGAATTTTATCTGGTTTATATAGTTAAATGAAGAATAAATGATAAAAATGTCACTGCTATAATAAAAAGATGTATGCATAAAAAAGCAGGAATCATGAGGACTTAGTGAATACGGAGCGACTAATTTATGATCAGAGAAAACCAAAAAATCCTCAATAAGTGTCAAGTTATTATTGATTTGCTTGTTTTATTTTTAGCCTTGCTTCTGGCTTATTATGCAAGGTTTTTTAATTACTCCGGCGAGCATTTAAACCTTACATATTATCTGAAGACCTTGTATTTGCTAATTCCTCTTTACTTTCTGCTCTATAATTTTTTTGAACTCTATGAACCTAAAAGAAGAAAAGATCTAAGTAATGAATTAGTCGGCATTGTCAAAGCCAATATATTTGGCCTGACGATTTTAATGAGTGCCCTGTTTTTTATTAAAGAAGTCAATTATTCCCGCCAGGTTTTCTTTTTCTTTATTCTCTTAAATTCTACGCTGACCTTAATAGAACGTGTTGTTGTAAGAAGAGTGCTCTACCGTCTCCGCCAAAAGGGTCTTAATAAAAAGTTCCTATTAATTATCGGGGCTGGACGATTAGGAAGGAGAATAATCCGCAAGATAAAGGAAAATCCGAGCCTTGGCTATGAGATCGTAGGCTTAATTGATGACAATGTTATTAAGGATAAGACTGTGGAAACAGTGAAGGTAATCGGAGACATTTCCAGGCTAGAAGATGTGATTAATGAGTATTTGATTGATGAGATTATTATTGCTCTACCACTTCAAGAGTATGACAAATTAAGAGAGATTATTAAAAATTGCGAGAAGAGCGGAGTAAGGACGCAGATCATTCCCGATTATACTAAATATATCCCGGCCCGGCCTGCCTATGATGATTTGGATGGAATCCCTTTAATAAATATTAGACATATTCCTTTAGATAATTTGTTTAGGGCACTAACCAAAAGGATTTTTGATGTAATGGTTTCGGGGATAGGATTGTTCCTCTGTCTGCCTTTATTTTTCGTTATAGCGGCAGCCATTAAAATAGAGTCTCATGGGCCTGTCTTTTTTAAGCAAGAGCGGGTAGGTTTGAACCGAAAAAATTTTATGATGTATAAGTTCAGATCCATGAAGCAGCAAAACGATAAAGAATCCGCTACTCGATGGACGACGGAAAATGATCCCCGGAAGACTAAGGTAGGTTGTTTCATCAGAAAAACCAGTATTGACGAATTACCCCAACTATATAATGTGCTCAAAGGGGACATGAGCCTTGTCGGGCCGCGTCCGGAAAGGCCCTTTTTCGTGGAGCGATTTCGCGAAAAAATTCCCAAGTATATGATCAAGCATCAGGTTAGACCGGGAATAACCGGTTGGGCCCAAGTCAACGGTTGGCGGGGGGATACCTCTATAAGAAAAAGAATTGACTATGACTTGTATTATATTGAAAACTGGACCTTTGCTTTAGATATTAAGATATTATTCTTAACGGTATCCAGAGGTTTTATGAATAAGAACGCTTATTAGGAATTACAAGGATAAAATTCATTTAGGGATCAAAGCTTAACGGAGTTGACTTAGAGATGACGATCTTAGTAACTGGTGGGGCGGGCTATGTCGGCTCGCATACCGTAAAAAAACTGAAAGAGAAGGGTTATTCCCTGGTGGTCTATGACAATCTATCCAGCGGGCACAGAGAAGCACTGGAGGGGGTTCCTTTTGTTGAGGGAGACTTACTGGACGGGAAACTTTTGAGCCATACCTTTTGTTCTTTCCGGGTGACGGATGTTATTCATTTTGCCGGTCTAAGTATTGTCGGAGAATCAATGCTCCAGCCGGATAAATATTATCTGAATAATGTGGTGGGAACACTTACTCTTTTGAATACTATGTTAGCTCATAAGGCCCGGCGGATTATCTTCTCGTCCAGTGCCGCTGTCTATGGCGAAGCTGAGGGGGTGCCTATTCTTGAGGAATGCCCCCGAAATCCCGCCAATATCTATGGACAGACGAAGGCTATAGTGGAAAAAATTCTGGAGGACTACGGGAAAGCATATGGTCTGGGGTACGTTTCCCTACGTTATTTCAATGCCTGTGGGGCAGATGAAAGCGGAAGCATTGGAGAAGACCACCGGCCGGAGACGCATCTGATCCCCCTCGTCCTGCAGACGGCTCTAAAAAAAAGAGAGGAGATTTGTATTTTCGGGGAGGATTATGCGACGAAGGATGGAACTTGTATCAGGGACTATATTCATGTCAACGACTTAGCGGATGCTCACCTGCTAGCCATGGAGCATTTGAGGTCCGACAGGGTATCGGATGTTTTTAATCTAGGAAATGGCAATGGCTTTTCAGTAAGAGAAGTGATTAATACGGCGGCAGAAGTCACAGGGACTGTAATTTCATCGGAAACAGCACCCAGAAGGATAGGCGATCCGGAGGTCCTGGTGGCCGGTTCGGCGAAAGCCAGGGATATTTTGGGGTGGAGACCGAAATATACTGAACTGCGGAAGATGATTGAGACGGCTTGGCAGTGGCATGTTAAGTATCCGCAGGGGTTTGGCGGTAGAAATTAGTTTTAGGCATGATTTGCTATAAATTACTGTTGGTGCAAGAATATGTTTTAGAGTTTATATATGAAGGGGAAAAGGTGTGCAAAAGATTCTTTATTGTGCTTCGACAGCTTCCCATATTCTGAACTTTCATCTACCCTACTTGCAGTTTTTTAAAGAGCAGGGGTGGCAGGTTGATGTTGCTGTTCCCGAGAAAGCAGAGATACCCTATGCAGACAATGTAATTGAACTCCCGATGGAGAAAAGCCTCTTAGCAGTTGGCAATCTTCGGGCAGTTCAAATAACTAAACAGTTGCTGGCGGATAATGAGTATGAACTGATTAGTACTCATACAGCTCTGGCTGGAGCTATTATTCGTTTGGCTGTAAAACTGCTGGGAAAACAGATGAAACAAGGAAAAATAGTACATACTTCCCACGGTTATTTCTTCAGTTGGGAAAGTGATCCAGCGGGGTGGTCCTATCTGTGGGCGGAAAAGTTGCTTGCTCCGGTTACGGATGTGCTAATGGTGATGAACAGGGCAGATTACGGCCTGGCCGTAAGACATAAACTTTGCAGGAATATCGTTCCCATTCCGGGAATGGGAATCGATCTTGCTAAATTTTCCAGGGTAGGTAAGGAAGATAAGAAAAGCTTAAAACTTAAGGCAGGTTTTAACCCGGATGATTTTCTCCTGGTTTATGCAGCTGAGATGAGTAAGCGCAAAAATCAAGGTGAACTGATACGGGCCTTCGCTCTTGCGGCAGCTCAGGAACCATCTTTGAAACTGGTACTTGCCGGAGAGGGAGCGTTAAAAGACCAATATCAGGAAATGGCTCACGAATGTGGTTTCGGCGAGCGGATTCTTTTTCCGGGGCAGGTGTCCGCTATGGTAAATTTATATGAAATGTGTGACGCTGCGGTCTCAACCAGCCGCAGTGAAGGGTTGCCTTTTAATGTGATGGAAGCTATGGCCTGCGGTCTGCCGGTGATTGCTTCCCGGATTAAGGGACATACGGATCTCTTGAGTTGGTCGGATGGTTTCCAGGATTCTCTTTTATACGCTCCAGGGGATGAACAAACCCTTGCTGGGATGTTGTTAAATCTCTGCCGGGATGAGAAGTTAAGAGAGAAGGCCGGAGATGAAAATAGGATAAAGGTCCGGCATTATGAGCTGGAAATGGTAAGGCCGGTGGTGATCGAGGGGTATGGGGAATTGTTGCAATGAGTGCAAGCAGCTCAAAACAGAAAATATTGGAATATCTTATTCATGGTTTTTTCGGGTCCGAAAGTTGTGAAAGGATAGACTGTATTAAGGAAGGACTGGATTGATGAAAATAGTTCTTAACGGATTGCAGCTTAAGAATCAAAGCTCCGGAATCGGCATACTGATCTATCATTTATTTGGAGAAATGATACAGGATTCTGATGAAGAGTTTGTTACTA
This sequence comes from uncultured Peptococcaceae bacterium, assembly GCA_937892995.1. GTDB lineage: Bacteria > Bacillota > Desulfitobacteriia > Desulfitobacteriales > Syntrophobotulaceae > CALBJS01. The sequence goes on from CALBJS010000294.1 coordinate 6,258, forward strand.
TTTTATCTAAAGACAGCCCCGAATTTCCTTTTGATAATCAAAACTCAAGCCAATATCGTATTCCCTATAGAAAAAGACAGAGTATTAAACGAAACCTTTACCAGACGTTCCGGTTGGGGAAGGAGTTTTGCAGCGACTCTGTTTACCTTACGATTGACTCCAAAGTACCGCTGGTGATGCCCAATAACTGCAAGATACTGCCGATAGTTACCGATTTAGCAGCTTATCGCATGAAAGAGACCTATCAGCTCTCGCGAATATTGTTTTGGAAACTCCAGTATAGATATCTTGTGAAGCACGCCAGCCATTTTGTTGCAATTTCACAATGTACTAAAAATGATATGACTGAAATTTTGCATATTCCCGAAGAAAAAATTGATGTTATCCATAGTGCTGCTGATAAAAGTTTTAAACGTGTTACAGACCGGACTATCTTGACTTTGGTAAAAGAAAAATATGGACTTACGGAGCAGTACTTACTTTTTGTAGGAAATCTTAATCCTAGAAAGAACCTAGAGCGGATTCTTTTAGCCTTTGACCTACTAAAGGGAACAACTGCATTGCCCCATAAAATGGTTATTGTGGGGGAATATGGTTGGAAGTTTAAGAAAAGCAAGGTGCTTCAAAAGTTAAAATATAGGCAAGATATCCTATTCACGGATTATGTCCCTGCTACAGACATGCCGTCACTTTATACAATGGCGGATTTATTTGTTTTTTCTACATTGTATGAAGGCTTCGGAATTCCCATCATTGAGGCCCAGCAATGCGGCACGCCTGTTCTAACTTCTAAAGTTTCTGCAATGCCCGAAGTCGGGGGTCAAGGGGCAATTTATGTGGATCCATATGATATTGAGGATATTTGCAATGGTATGAAAAGAGTTTTAACAGAGAAAGATTTGGCAGAAGACTTGTCACAAAAAGGATACAAAAACGCCTTGCGGTTTTCCTGGAAGGCAGCGGCTAAGAAACTTAATAAAATTATTGAAGAATTGAAAAAGGATTGACGAGATGAATTATTTTGATCAATTTAACCTATGGTTGAATCGGGCTACAGATGATCAGGATTTAATAGTAGAGCTGCAGGCAATTCAGGGAGAGAAAAAAGAAATAGAAAGTCGTTTTTGCCGTAATTTGGAATTCGGCACAGGCGGGTTACGTGGTCTTATCGGGGCAGGAAGCAATCGGATGAATATTTATACTGTGGCTAACGCCACGCAGGGCTATAGTAACTATTTAAGGGAAATTTTTGATACTCCCTCAGTTGCTATTGCCTATGACAGTCGTATAAAATCAACATTGTTTGCGGAAACAGCGGCACAGGTTTTCGCTGCCAATGGAATTAAGGTACATATTTTTCGGGAGTTGATGCCAACACCCGTGCTATCTTTTGCGGTTAGAGAGCTCCATTGTAGTGGTGGAGTCGTTATAACGGCTAGCCACAACCCTTCAAGATATAACGGTTATAAGGTATATGGCAGTGACGGCTGCCAGATAACGCTTGACGCAGCCAAGGCAATACTGGAGAGAATTAATTCAGTGGAAATATTTGATGGCGTGAAAAAGCTTCCCTTTAGTAGCGGTGTGGATGAGGGTCTGATCTCCTATATATCCGAGGAATTGATTACCGGATATATTCATGCCGTATCTAGTCAATCAATGGAGAAGGAAGCTATAGACAAAAATGTAGCTATCACTTATACTCCCTTGAATGGAACCGGTTTAAAATGCGTTACCCGTTGTTTGCAAGAAAACGGCTTTACTAAAATAATTGTTCCCACCGAGCAGGAACAGCCTGACGGCAATTTTCTAACATGCCCATATCCTAACCCCGAGATTCGCGAGGCACTGTCTGTCGGATTAGAATGGGCTAAAAGGACAAACAGTGATTTGCTTCTGGCAAGTGATCCCGATTGTGATCGAATAGGTGTAGCGGTAAAAAACGGTGATGACTATACATTACTTACCGGAAACCAAATAGGCGTGTTACTGCTTGAATATATTTGTAAGAGAAGAATTGCATACGGTACTATGCCTGAGCATCCTATTGTTATAAAAACAATAGTAACAACGGATATGGCAGAGAAAATTGCAAAAAAGTACGGTGTGAAAATTATTAATGTCTTGACAGGTTTTAAATTTATAGGTGAACAAATCGGATATTTAGAAGCATCAGGGGAGGTTAATCGCTATATTTTTGGATTTGAGGAGAGTTACGGCTATTTAAGCGGGAGTTTTGTCCGGGATAAGGACGGAGTCAATGCAGCGTTGCTTATTTGCGAAATGTTTGCCTATTATAAAAGTCTTGGAAAGTCGTTGTTGGATGTTTTAAATGAGTTATTTACTACTTTCGGGGTATTTAAGGAAACGTTACAATCTTTTTCTTTTGAAGGGCCTGAGGGTTCCGAAAAGATCCAACGAATAATGACTAATCTGCGAGATAATCCACCAAAAATAATACTTGGAAAAAGGCTTTGGGCCATCAGCGATTATAAAAAATCGCAAACAATATTTGATGATGGGCATATTGAGAAAATTCAGTTACCGATGTCCGATGTATTAAAATTTAATTTAGCTGATGACATTTCTATTGTCATACGCCCTTCCGGTACTGAACCCAAGCTTAAAAGCTATTATTCGGTAAAAGCGGAAACTTGGGAAGAAAGCGTTCGATGGACAGAAGAGTTCCAAGCCTATTTTGCGAATTACATATATTCCTTTGGGGGTAATCCATGAGAGTAGCATTAGAACTCGAGCTTTGCTGTGGCCAACGGTCGGGAATTGGGATATATACATATGAATTAGCCAAAAGACTTAAGAATGACGAAAATATATGTTTCCAAGGTAATGTCTTTAATTTTTTGAACCGGAATGATAACGGCGAAAGTTTGAAGGATTTTGTGTTCCCAATTAACATTAATACTTTTATGTCTTATGGTGTTTATCGACGGATATGGCACATTCTGCCGCTGACATATCGAATGATGTTTAAGCAAGCTGATGTTACACATTTTTTTAATTATATTGTTCCGCCGCGTGTTGAAGGGAAAATAATAAACTCTATTTTCGATATGGGATATCTTTTTTTTCCGGAAACTCTTGATCCTAAAAATTTAAAGCGTATAAAAGATGATATTGATTATAGTATCGAACGTAGCGATAAGATTATTACGATTTCGGAATTTATCAAGAATTCTATGGTTGATATACTTAGGATTCAAGCAGATAAAATTGAGGTAGTTTATGCTGCTCCATCAACTGCTGCTCCGGCGGAAGATCATTGGGGATTGCAGGATAAGTTCAAGATAACAGGTCCGTATCTACTTTATGTGGGCAATTTGGAACCACGAAAGAATATTGAACGCTTGATACAAGCCTATGCGTTATTAAAAAAAGAAGCCGGTATTGTCCATAAACTGGTTATAGCAGGTAAAAGAGCTTGGCTTTATGATGGAATATTTGCTGTTGCCGAAAGTGAAGGTTTAAATGAGGATATCATTTTTACCGGATTTGTTAGCGAAGCAGAAAAGTGCTGGCTATATGACGGTGCTGATTTGTTTGTGTATCCTTCTTTATATGAAGGATTTGGCATGCCCATCCTTGAAGCCATGAGAATGGGAACTCCAGTGGTATGCTCCAACACCTCATCGATGCCTGAGGTGGGCGGCGATGCAGCACACTTTATTAATCCGCTAGAGGTAACAAGCATTTCGGAAGGTATTTATAAAATGCTTACCGATAAGGAAAGAAGAGAAGAAAAGATTGCCGCTGGGAAATTGCAGGCTGCGAAATTTACCTGGGAAGCGTCGGCAAAAAAATTAATCGAAATCTATCGTTCTATGCAATAAACAAGGGAATAAAGAAAACAAGTTGAAGTAATAGCCAGAAATAGGTATAATTTAAGAGAAAAACTATGAAAATATAGATTTGTAGGACTTTCATAGTATTGCTGTTAGAAAAGTATGGTAGGAGGAATAGATGATAAACGTAATACTGTGCGGCGGAAATGGCACACGTTTATGGCCGGTTTCACGAAAAATGTATCCCAAACAGTTCAATAAACTGATTGGGGACAAAACACTATTTCAAGAAACTGTATATAGAAATCGTAAATATTGCCAAGATACAATCGTCGTATCTAATGAAGAACAATATTTCTTATGTCTGGACCAATTAAGAGAATTACATATGACTAACTGCAGCTTTATTTTAGAACCGGTAGGCAGAAATACGGCTCCAGCAATAGTGTTAGCTTGCCTAGATCTAGATCCGGGAGAGTTGGTATTTGTTACACCTTCAGATCATGTAATTACAGATACACTAGAGTATGCTGAAGTTATAGCAAAGGCTCAAGAACTTGCTGAAAAGAATTATATAGTTACTTTCGGAATAGTACCTAATTATCCAGAGACTGGGTTTGGCTATATTGAAAGTAATGGGACTAATGTTGTTTCTTTTACTGAAAAACCCAATGAACTAAAGGCACTTGAATATATAGAAAAAGGTAACTATTTATGGAATAGCGGAATGTTTCTGTTTAAAGCAGGAGTAATAATCGAAGAGTTGAGAAACAATGCCCCTGATATATATGATGAAAGTAAAAAGGCACTGTTGAATTCATATGGAGATGGCCATCAGAAAATCCGATTAGAGGATATGCTTAAAATTCCTGCGAATAGTATTGATTATGCAGTAATGGAAAAAAGCAAAAGAATAAAAGTAGTGGCTGCTTCTATTGGCTGGTCTGATTTGGGAAGTTTTGAATCGTTATATGAAAAGCTACCTAAAGACGATAATAATAATGCGGTAAGTACAAAGAATCATATAAACATAGATTCAAAAGATAATTTGTTGTTGGTAAAGAATAAGACAGTTGTAACGATTGATGTAGAAGACTTGATAATAGTAGACACGAATGACGCTTTGCTTATTAGTAAAAAGGGCAACTCCCAGAAGGTCAAAGAAGCGGTGACAAAATTGGAAAATGAAATGTCCGATCTTGTTAATGTACATCAGAATGCCTTTAGGCCCTGGGGGAGTTATACAGTCCTAGAGGAAATGGATAGGTTTAAATTAAAAAGAATAGTTGTTAAACCAGGGAAAAGGTTATCGCTCCAGAAGCATTACCACAGGAATGAACACTGGATAGTAGTCTCTGGGACAGCTAGAATAACAATTGAAGACCAAGAGATGATTGTAAGAACAAATGAGTCTACCTATATTCCTATGGGAAAGATGCATAGACTTGAAAACCCAGGAAAAATTGATCTTATCCTTATTGAAGTCCAAGTCGGTGAATATCTAGGCGAAGACGATATTGTGAGATTAGATGATGATTATAAGAGAAATGAGATGGGGGCTTCCCAATAAAAGCTTAAGAAAAAGCTCTAATATTAAGAGAAAGCTCTAATACATAGTAAGGGGTAATCGGGATGAAAAATGCACTTATTACAGGAATCACCGGACAGGATGGTTCTTATCTGGCAGAATTATTACTTGAGAAGGGTTATAATGTTTTTGGACTTATCAGGAGAAAAAGTGTCGTTGATTACGGAAATGTAAATCATATTAAGGATAAAATTAAATTTATCTATGCAGATATGACGGATATGGTATCCCTTATTACTGCTCTGAATACTTCCCAAGCTGATGAAGTCTATAATTTAGCTGCACAGTCATTTGTGGCAACCAGTTGGGAACAACCAATCGCTACTACGGAGATTGATGCGATTGGCGTTACCAATATGCTTGAAGCAATTCGTACAGTAAAACCCACCTGTCGCTTCTATCAGGCCTCAACCAGTGAAATGTTTGGACTGGTCCAAGAAATACCTCAAAAAGAGACAACACCTTTTTATCCCAGGAGTCCGTATGGTGTTGCTAAGCTTTATGGACATTGGATAACGAAAAACTATAGAGAAAGCTATAACATGTTTGCTTGTTCGGGGATTTTATTTAACCACGAATCCGAACGTCGTGGTACAGAATTTGTTACAAGGAAAATAACTAATGCTGCGGTAAGAATCGCAGCAGGTCAGCAGGATTACCTCGAACTTGGTAATCTAAATGCTAAAAGAGATTGGGGACATTCTGAAGATTATGTCAAAGCAATGTGGCTCATGCTTCAGCAAGATACGCCGGATGATTACGTTATTGCCTCTGGTGAGAATCATACAGTCAGAGAATTTGTGGATTTAGCCTTTGCAAAAGCGGGTTTAGAGCTAAAATGGGTCGGAGAAGGCATTGAGGAAAAAGGTATAGATAAGAAGACTGATAAAATTATAGTTAAAGTTAATCCAACCTTCTTTAGGCCGGCGGAAGTCGAAATCCTTCTTGGAGATCCGACTAAGGCTAAGGGAAAACTGGGTTGGAAGAGAGAGGTTTCTTTTAAGCAGTTGGTAGAGAGAATGGTAGTATCAGATCAAAAGGCATTAAACTTTCGATAAAGCAAAATTAAGAATTCTTTAAAGGCGTATTTGTTCATAAAAAAGGAGATACTGCTTAGATATCTTATTTTTATGAGAATAACAAGTTGTAGAAGGTGATATTTTGAGGGCACTAATAACTGGAATAAATGGTTTTGTTGGAGGATATTTAGCCGATCATCTTCTCAATCTTGGTATTGAAGTATGGGGTACAGATTTAGTAAAAGACCTAACCTTTAGAAATAATAATATTAATTATAGGCAGATGGATATTCTAAATTATTCTGAGGTTCAAAAAGTTTTAGATGAATGCCTACCCGATTATATATTTCACCTTGCCGCTCAGAGTTCAGCTGCGATCTCTTGGGATAATCCCCAAATGACGATGAATGTGAACGTTAATGGAACAATTAACCTTTTAGAATCAATAAGGTGTATGAGGGAAAACTTCGGAAATAACCCTAAGATTCTTCTAATTGGATCAAGTGAAGAGTATGGTTTTGTGAACCAAGAAGACATGCCTATTGGGGAAAAGCAAAAAGTAAACCCTGGGAATCCTTATGCCGTAAGCAAGATAGCTCAGACGTTACTTGGACAAGTCTATGCCAGGGCTTACGGTCTAAATATAGTTATGGTTAGGGCTTTCAACCATATTGGTCCGAAACAAAGCCCTACTTTTGTTGTAGCAGACTTTGCAAAAAGGATTGCTGAAATAGAAAAAGGAAGAAGAGAACCAATATTACTTGTAGGTAATTTAGAAGCTGAAAGAGATTTTACAGATGTTAGGGATATAGTGGAAGCTTATAATAGACTCATAGAGCAGGGAAAAGCCGGAGAGATTTATAATGTTGGTTCTGGCAAAGCATATAAAATTCAGTATCTTTTAGATTGTTTATTATCTTATACAAAAATTAATATTAGAATTGAAAATGACCCTGATAGAATGCGACCATCAGATGTTCCTATCATTTATTGTGATAGTTCTAAAATCCAGTCAATAATTAATTGGCAACCTAAGCATAAGATTGAAGATACCTTATTTGAAGTATTAACCTATTGGCGGCAAGAGATAAATTAGTATTTAGCGGCAAGAGATAAATTAGTATTTATTAGAGGTTTTTGGAGGCACTAAATGAGCTGGATTAGAGAGCTTTATCACTATCGATATTTTATCTTAACTTCTATTGTAAATGAATTTCGTGCTCGATTTGTTCGAAGTAGACTAGGGGCAGCATGGATGGTTCTTCATCCTTTGGCTCAAGTTATGATTTTTGCCTTTATACTTTCAGAACTCTTATCAGCAAAACTGCCGGGAATTGATAATAAGTATTCCTATGCTATATATTTAATGGCCGGTACTGTTGGATGGACACTATTTGCTGAAATCCTGAATCGATGCTTGACTGTCTTTATCGATAATGCTAACAATATGAAAAAACTTGTTTTCCCTAAAATTGTTCTTCCAATCATTGTAACAGGTTCTGCACTTATAAATAATTTTCTTTTATTAGTTTCAGTTATTACGATTTTTTTCTTTTTAGGACATACAATTTCCTCTACAATTGTATGGTTACCTGTTGTGATGATTGTAATGATTGCTTTTGCGATTGGACTTGGACTTTTTCTGGGGGTGCTAAATGTCTTTGTACGCGACATTGGGCAGGTCATGCCGATTATCTTGCAGATTTGGTATTGGACTACGCCGGTAGTATATATGGTTTCAATTTTACCCCAAGGGTATGGCCGATATATAATTTATAATCCTATGTATCATATCATAGAAGCTTATCATGATATCTTGGTTTTTAAACAAGTTCCAAACATGATTCCACTCGGAATAATAGGAGTCATATCGGTAGTCTTGTTGTTTCTTGCTCTTTTCGTATATCGTCGTGCTAATTCGGAAATGGTGGATGTCTTATGAGCAAAATGTTGATTGTTTCAGATATAGGTAAATCGTATCGGCAGTATAAGAGTGAATTTCGACGTGTGGCTTCTTGGCTTGTCCCCAATGTCCAACCTGCTTATGAATCTTGGGTACTAAGAGATATTAACTTTTCTCTCTTACAGGGAGAAGCCGTAGGGATAATAGGGCAAAACGGAGCAGGTAAAAGCACACTGCTGAAGATTATTACAGGAACAACAAAGCCTACAATAGGCAGTGTACAAACGAATGGTAGGATGGCTGCGATCTTAGAACTAGGGATGGGTTTTAACCCTGACCTAACCGGACGACAAAACACCTATCACTCCGCAGGTCTAATGGGTTTTACCAGTAAACAGATTGACAGTGTCATAGGTGAAGTTGAGGATTTTGCAGAGATTGGGAAGTACTTCGATGAACCTGTACGCTCATACTCCAGCGGGATGCAAATGCGCGTAGCTTTTGCAGTGGCTACTGCCTTTCGTCCTGATATTCTAATTATTGATGAAGCATTAAGCGTTGGAGATTCTTACTTCCAACACAAAAGTTTTGATCGTATTCGCCAGTTTCGGGAACAGGGGACAAGCCTTTTATTTGTTTCTCATGATAAGGGAGCTATTTTAGCTCTATGTGATAGGGCTATCCTATTAGATAAGGGTAAGATGATTAAAGACGGTGACCCTGAAGAAGTCACAGACTATTACAATGCCCTTATTGCAGAGAAGGGAAACAGTAAAATTGAGCAGGAAGTACTGGAAAACGGCAGTGTTCAAACAAGATCCGGTACAGGAGAAGCCAAAATAGAAGAGATTGTATTGCTAAATTCTAAAGGAGAAATCGCTGAATTTGTCGGAGTGGGCGAGCAGGTACAGTTTCGAATAAGGGTAAGGGTTTATCAGCCCATTGAAACGTTAGTCTTAGGTTATGGAATTAAAGATCGGTTAGGTCAAGTAATGTATGGGACAAATACCTGGCATACCAAGCAGGTTATCGAAAAGCCACGAGTTGGAAGTAAATACGAATTTAATATTGCCTTTCCAGCTAACCTAGGTGTTGGCAGCTACTCTGTTCAGACTGCCTTGGTAGACAGAGATACGCACTTAACTTCTAACTTTGAATGGCGTGACCTTGCCTTAGTATTTAATGTTGTGAATATAGATAAGGTACACTTTGCAGGTTGTCTGTGGAACGAGCCTAGGATAACAATAAAGGAGTATGCTAAATGAGTTTTATTTCTTATGCTCAGAATTTCGAAGATGTTATGCTTTGGCGTGCTCTTAAGCATGTTGAGATAGGGTTTTATATTGATGTTGGGGCTAATGATCCACGTCAAGACTCTGTAACTAAGGCTTTCTACGATCATGGATGGCACGGTATTAATATTGAGCCTATCTCTCAATGGTTTGAGAAATTAGTAATTGAACGTCCAAGGGATATTAATCTACAAGTTGCTGCTGGAGCCCGGGCAGGAGAGTTACAGATATACGAATTTCCTGATACTGGCTTATCTACGCTGGATCGATCGATTGCTGAACGACATGAGGCAGAACGAGGTTATAAGAAAGTTGAACTTAAAGTACCTGTTAGGACCTTAACAGAGATATGCACAGATATCCATCTGGCACCTATCCACTTTTTAAAAATTGACGTTGAAGGAGCCGAAAAACAAGTATTAGATGGTGTTGATTTTTCTATAATTAGGCCATGGATTGTGTTAGTAGAGTCTACTCTTCCAAATTCTCAGATAGAAGATTACGCAGAGTGGGAATCTATTTTACTTAATGCAAATTATGAATTTGTCTATTTTGATGGTTTAAATCGGTTTTATGTTGCAAAAGAACACCCAGAACTTAAGGATAGCTTTAGAATACCTCCAAATTACTTTGACGGCTTTGTATTAGGCGTCACTTCTTCATTTTGTAATCTTGTTCTAGCTCAAAAAAAGCAAAAAGCTGAAGAGGTATCTGCTGCTATAAATCGTATTGAACATTTAACGTTACAATGTGATGAATTAAAACAAACGCTTGTGGAACGAGAAAGTATGATTAGTGAACAACGGGCTCATGTCCTACATCTTCAGGCTGAATGGGATGTAGTTAAAACTAAAATGAATGAGCTTAATGAATCTTCACATCATTGGTGGACGGTAGCTGATGATTTAAGTCGCGAACTTCAAGGAGTTTATAAGAGTAAATCTTGGCGTATAACCTGCCCTTTACGAATGATAATGAAATTCATTAGGCGGCTATTATCTTTTCTTATGCGGGTTATACACCGGTTATTTTTTCTGCCTAAACTAATTGTTAAACGTATATTGCGTAACGCTATAAGTTATGTACTAGCAAGACCTAGGTTAAAAGCTAAAGGCTTAGTTTTCCTTGCTAGTCGACCAAAACTAAAAGCCCGTCTTCGCTCCTTAGCATTTAATAAGGATATGTTAACATACCAATCTGGTCCCGATGCCACAGCTTATAAGGCGAAATCCGTGTTAGAAGGCCAGCAATTGAACTCCGATAATTGTTCTGAACTTACCTGCTACGCACAACGCATTTACAGTAACCTAATAAGAAAAATTAACGAACAGCAAAAGGAGGTTAACTGATGCGTATTGTACTAGACATGCAAGGGGCACAATCAAAGTGTAATCGTAATCGTGGCATAGGTCGTTATACTCTTTCCCTTGCTAAAGCAATTGTACGTAATCGAAGCGAGCATGAAGTAATTCTTGCGTTAAACGGCTGCTTTCCCGATACGATAGAGCCCACCCGTGCAGCTTTCGATGGTCTGATTCCACAGGAAAATATACGTGTGTGGTATGTACCTAGACAGGTAAGTGCTATAAATCAGGGGAATGATTGGCGTCGACGGTCAGCAGAGTTGATCAGAGAGGCTTTTTTAGCGAGCCTTAACCCGGATATCGTACTGGTTAGTAGTCTTTTTGAGGGGCTAGGTGATGATGCTGTTACCAGTATTGGTATATTAAGTAACGCAGTTCCGACGGCAGTGATTCTTTATGACTTAATTCCCCTTATCCATCGGAACCCATATTTAGATAATCCTCAGGTTGAGGCCTGGTATGAAAACAAACTTGACCACCTGCGTCGAGCTGAGATGTTACTTGCTATTTCAGAATCATCCCGGCAGGAGGGTATATCTTGTCTTGGATTTCCGACTGAGGCGTCTATCAATATCTCTACAGCAGTAGAATCTCACTTTCAACCGCTATCGATTAGTACTATCAAAGAAAAAGAGCTTCGTCAGCGTTATGGCTTACATAAATCGTTTGTAATGTATACTGGGGGTATCAACCATCGAAAGAATATTGAAGGACTGATTAGAGCCTATGGAAAGTTATCTCAAGAGCTCCGCTCTGAACACCAATTAGCGGTAGTTTGCTCTATCGAACAAGCGGATCGAGAGAGACTTACTAAACTTGCCAAAAAACATGATTTTTCACAAGGAGAGTTAGTATTCACAGGCTTTGTACCGGAAGAAGACTTAGTTGTACTCTATAACTTGTGCAAGGTATTTGTTTTTCCTTCTTGGCACGAAGGCTTCGGACTTCCAGCACTAGAAGCAATGTCTTGCGGAAAGGCGGTAATTGGTGCTAATACGACAAGCCTACCAGAAGTGATCGGTCGAGAGGACGCGTTGTTTGATCCATACAATGATGAAGAAATTGCAGAAAAACTTTCACAAGTACTAGTTAATGATAACTTTCGTCAGGAACTAGAACAATATGGGCTGGTACAGGCCAAAAAATTTTCATGGGATAAGAGTGCTAAACTGGTAATAGCTGCCTTTGAGAATTGGTATGCTGATCAAGGTAACCGAGCAGTGTCAACATGTATCTCACTACGTCGTCCAAAGCTTGCGTTTATTTCTCCATTGCCGCCGGAGCACAGCGGAATCAGTGATTACAGTGCTGAACTTCTGCCAGAGCTAGCCTGTTACTATGACATCGAGGTCATAGTGGCTCAGGAAGCAGTATCTGACCCATGGATAAAAGCAAATTGTTCCATACGTAGCGTTGAATGGTTCCGATCAAACTATGGAATTTTTGATCGTGTGCTCTATCACTTTGGCAATTCCGATTTCCACCAGCACATGTTCGCACTGTTAGAGGAAATACCCGGCATAGTAGTGCTACATGATTTTTTTCTTTCCGGAATCGTTTCTTATATGGATGTCTATGGATATGTACCAAATGGTTGGGCAGTTGAGTTATATAGGGCACATGGTTACCAAGCAATGCAAGAGCGTTTTCATGCTACCGATACAAATGATGTCGTATGGAAATACCCTTGCAATCTGAGAGTCGTACGAGAAGCACTGGGTGTTATCGTACATTCTGAGAATTCGCGGCGACTAGCTGAACATTGGTATGGTCCAAACGCAGCACACGATTGGGCAGTTATTCCGCATTTGCGTGTTCCCACACTAATACAGAATCGTATCAGTGCCCGGCAAGCTCTGAATCTCGGTTTGGAAGATTTTATTGTTTGCAGTTTTGGTATGCTTGGTCGTAGCAAGCTAAACCATCGATTACTTGAAGCCTGGTTGGAATCCAGTTTGGCAAAAAACCAAAACTGTGTACTGGTGTTTGCAGGGGAAAATGATGGAGGGGATTATGGGCAGAACTTTCTCAAAACTATACATAACAGTGGACTTTCGAATCGTATCCGTATTACAGGTTGGCTGGATAAGGACACCTTTCGCCATTACCTAGAAGCCGCCGATGTAGGGGTACAGTTGCGCACGTTATCTCGTGGGGAAACATCAGGCACCGTACTAGATTGCATGAATTACTCCTTACCAACTATTGTAAATGCTAACGGCAGTATGGCGGATCTACCTGAAAATGGGGTCTGGAAGTTGCCAGACGAATTTAGTAATAACGAACTCAAAGAAGCTTTGGAGATTTTATGGCGGGATTCATTGCTACGTCAGAGAATAGGGGCAGAAGCACGGGAAGCTATTGTTACTAATCATGCACCACGAACTTGTGCTAAACGATACTTTGAGGCTATTGAGGGTATGTATCGGAAAGCTGCTACAGGTCTCCCTGCATTGGTACAGGCAATTGCTGAGATTCAATCCGTAACGACTACTTTTTCAGAGTATCAATCCCTTGCCAGTTGCATTGCACGTTCTATTCCTCCGAAACTTGTTTCTCGGCAATTACTTGTTGATATTTCGGAACTGGTTCAACGTGACAGCCAGTCTGGTATTCAACGTGTAGTACGTAGTATCCTTCGGGAGTGGCTTGAACATCCTCCTGCAGGGTGGCGGGTTGAACCTGTGTATGCCACGATTAATAAAGGCTATCGCTATGCTCGAAGATTTACAGCAGATTTTTTAAAATGCCCTAATGGCTTCTTATCTGATGATCTTATTGAATATCGAACGGGTGACTTCTTCATCGCACTGGATCTTCAACCCCATGTTGTTCCTGTACAACGAGATTTTTATCAGCAAATGCGTCGTCATGGTGT
>CALBJS010000295.1 GCA_937892995.1 uncultured Peptococcaceae bacterium
GCTGGCATCCAGAGCGGAGTATAATCTGCAACTCCGTCCCGGTACGGACGCAGCTTTGGGACTCGGTATGTTAAACATTATTATCAATGAAGAACTCTATGACAAAGAATTTGTGGAAAAATGGTGCTACGGTTTTGATGAACTCAAAGAACGGGTTCAAGAGTACCCTGTAGAAAAAGTCGCAGAAATAACCTGGATTCCCAAAGAAACAATTCTTGCTGCAACCAGGGCCTTTGCTAAAGCCAAAAACGCCAGCATCCAGTGGGGAGTAGCCATTGACCAAATGTCGAATGGTCTGCAGGCTGGTCAAACAATCCTTGACCTCGTAGCCATAACCGGCAATATCGACAATCCCGGCGGCGTTACGCTTGCACCCAAAGCATCTCTGACTGGCAGATGGCGTTACGAAACCATCCGCTGGGTAAAGCCTGAATTAGTGAATAACCGTATTGGCAACGACATTTATCCGGCTAACCGCTCCGCTCTCACCAACCTTTTGGCTGATGCCTACCTTGAGGCGTTGGAAACCGATGAACCTTATCCCGTTCGTATGATGTGGATCAACAGCTGTAATCCTTATGTCTGCCCTGGATCAGTTCCGGAAAGATGGCATGATGCGCTGTTGCGCATGGATTTCACCGTCGTCCAGGAAGCCTTTATGACACCAGCCGCTATGGGTCTTGCCGATCTAATTTTGCCCGTATCGACATTCCCAGAACGTGATGGGATCTGTTTGCCGCACTTTGGCCGCAACTCGCCCCTTATCGGTGCCATCAATAAAGTGGTGGAAATAGGAGAAGCAAAATCCGACTTCGAAATCTGTCTGGATTTGGGGAAACGCCTCAATCCGGAAGCCTGGCCCTGGAATACGGTCGAAGAATTCCTGGACTTCCAGTTAAAACCGAACGCCGGATTTTCCTTCGCCGACCTGCGGGAAAAAGTCTACCATCAACCTCCTTATGAATACTACAAATATGAGAAAGGGCTTTGCCGTGCCGACGGTGAACCAGGTTTTGAGACTGTTACCGGTTTATTTGAACTAAAATCGCTGCAATATGAAGCCTGGGGAGAAGATCCCCTTCCATATTTTATGGAACCTCAATACAGCCCGAACAGCACCCCTGAGCTTTACAAAGAATACCCGCTCGTATTAACGACCGGTGGTCGCAAAATTACCTCGTTCCATTCTGAGCACCGTCAAATCCCTTCCTTAAGGAAAATTGATCCCTGGCCTATTATTCAGCTCAATCCTCAGGATGCGGAAAAATACGGAATCAAGGATGGCGATTGGGTCGGCATTGAAAACCAATTCGGTAAATGCCGCCAGAAAGCCGAGGTCACACCGACAATACAGCCAGGAGTGGTCCACGCTACCCATGGCTGGTGGTATCCGGAAGAGGATCAAACCGAGCCCAACCAGGGCGGTTACAAAAAGTCTAACATCAATATGCTGTTGCCTCATAAACATATTGGTAAACTTTGCCTCGGTGCTCCTTTAAAATGTCTGTTGTGTAAAATCTACCCGGTCAACGGGTTGAATGATTAATGCCAAAAATATCATTTAGCAGTAAACTTTAATAAATGGAGGAGATTTAGTATGTCAAAATACGGGTTACTGATAGACTATGAATATTGCAGTGGTTGCCACAGTTGTGAAATCGCTTGCCGGAATGAAAAGGATATCGCTCTGGAAGACTGGGGTATTAAATTAGCCTCAATCGGCCCTTGGAAACGTGAAAACGGCACCTGGGAATGGAATAACATTCCCGTTCCTACACAACTTTGTGACTTATGTACCAGCAGGGTAACTGCAGGCAAAAAACCGGCGTGTGTTCATCACTGTCTGGCCTTCTGCATGGACTATGGCCCGGTAGAAGAATTAAGCAAAAAGATGTCTGATAAAGGCAGTAAAGTAGTTATGTTTATTCCGTAAATTTTAGTTCTTGACGACCTTTGGTTCTAACCTAAAATAGAGATTAAGCGGCATGCGTCCTTTTTTCTCAGCATGAAAGATATAGGAAAATTGCGGCGCATGTCTGCTTATCAGGCAATTAGGGAGGGCAAAAAATGATCTCGTTACTAATTGTTCTTTTGTATCTTCTAGGGACAGGAATCATTGGCTATTACATCAACAAAAGAAATAAGACGAAACAAACGACAGAGGAAATGTTTGTTGCCAATCGCAGTTTGCCCCTTCTCTTGGTTGTACCGCTTCTATTTGGAGAACTTATAGCCGGGTCGAGTACGGTCGGAGCTGCCGGCAGTGCTTACAAGGCAGGCCTTGCAGGAGGATGGGGAAACTGGGGGCATAGTTTAGGCTGCCTGTTGTTTGGTTTTATATTTCTAAAGTTTTTTTGTAGGGTAGGAGCTACAGGTGCAATGACCGGTCCGGAAGCTTTTGGGGTTCGTTTTGATCGTAAAGTGCGAATGTTAATTCTTGTTTTTACATTAATACCGCTCTTTATTATCCTGTCTACACAGTTAACGGCTGCTGCCGTATTATTAAGCCCTATGACAGGGATCAGTCAACAATCGGCAATCTTATTAATCAGCATATACTTTCTTATTATGGCTTTACTAGGTATTAAAGGGATAGCCGGAATGAATGTAGTTCATGCTGTTGTCATTTTCTTAGGAATGATTGTGGTAGCTTTTTTTTCCGTTAAGTATGTAGGCGGCATTAATGTGTTAATTGAATCTGTGCCGTCCAGTTTTTTCAATCCATTTTCGGCAGGGTTTATGACCGTTTTTGCCCAAGTGGCTGGGGGTTGTCTTGGGTTCAGCACCTCTGTTACGCCAATTAACATTTGTTATAGTGCCAAAAGTCAAGATATTGTTCTTAAGGGAATGATTATTGTCGCCATTATTACGGTTATCTTTAGTATATTCCCACTACTTATTGGCATGGCGGGTACTGTAGCCATAAAAGGAGTGGCCCGTCCCGATTCCATCCTGTTTCTGATGCCGGATCGTGTATCACCTGTTCTTTCGGGTATCGCAACTATGGCCGAATTTGCAGCCATATTCTCCACAGCACCGTTTTTTCTGCTGTCAATTACGATGTTAATAGTACGCGATATCATTGTGCCTTTCACAAAAAAAACTGACGAAAGAACGTTATTAATCATCACGAGACTTCTCACACTCGTTGTACTGGCCGTAGTCGTCATACTCAGCGGGCGGTCGACATCTATCTTGAATGAGCTACTCAGTGCCGGACAAATTAAAGCAAGTGCAGGAATTTTGCTGATAGTCGCCATACATTGGAAAAGATTGACGAATGCGGCCGCTTTTTGGGGATTGGCTGTTGGCGGAACCCTGGCGACCATCTGGCATTTTACCGGGCGTCCCTGGGGGGTCGAACCTCTCTGGCCGGCTCTTGTTTCATCATTGACAATTATGATCCTTATAAGTCTCACAAGTAAAGAAAAGATTTCCAAAGACTACATTGCTTTTGAGAATAAAGTGGCCATGGCAGAAGATCATAAGAATATTGCTACTTGAAACAAGAACGTGATTAAAACTATTCTGTTAAATTTAAAAGTTTATTAACCGATGGGGGTTAAAGGGAAATGATTTTGCTGTCCGAGTTAAACTCATGAAAAGCTTTTGCAAAAATAATTGCAGATATGGTTCCTGGAGGAAGTATATTTGCAGTCATTGAAGGGGATATGGTTGTTTGGCGGAAAGCCACCGATTCCTTTACTATTTGATTTCAAAGATTCTATGATTTCACATATGATTTTAAAAAAAGGGGCTGTATCTAAACTAGCCCACCAAAGGCGTCTCATTATATAGAGACGTCCTAGGGTCTTGTAGCCTTGCACAGATACTTCCCTCGCACGTTTTCGCAGCTACGAACAAGGAATCCTACACTAACATGCCAAAACCTCCGGGCTTTCTGCATATAAACCATTGGCAAGAGCGACACGCCTTTTTCATTCGAACTAGTTGAAAGTTTTTAATCTGCGATATATCGTTGAGCGAGACACCCCAAGATAATCGGCAGCCTGGGCGACATTGCCATTGAATTTCTTCATTATTTTTAAAATCACATCTTTATCTAAGCGTCTGTACGAGCGTAAATCAAGCAAAGACTTATCCCCAATCATGCTGGGACTATCTTCTTCGGGGAAGGAAATTATAGATTTATCGGTTATATAATTTGGCAGGTCGTGGAGCTCAATAGTATTATTTCGGGCAGATATAAGAGCACCTATTATTGCATTTTCAAGCTGTCGAACATTACCTGGCCAGTCATAGCCCATAATTGCATCCATTGCTGACCTACTAATCTGGTAAACTATATAGTTTTTACATCTATTCTTTATAAGAAAATATTTACATAATTCTTTTATGTCGTCTTTATGTTCACGCAATGAAGGCACATTCACAATGAGTGTTGATATGCGATAATATAGATCTCTTCGAAAATCATTAGTCAAAGATAGTTGGTCTAAGTTTTTATTGGTTGCACAGATTAGCTGAAAATCTACCTTTTTGTATCGTTGACCGCCAATGCGCATGATCTGTTTATCCTGTAAAACCCGAAGTAAAACAGGTTGTAAATCAAGTAGCATATCACCAATTTCATCTAAAAATAAGGTACCCCCTTGAGCTAATTCTATCTTTCCTATTCGGCCTCTCCGGTCAGCTCCGCTAAAGCTACCGCTTTCAAAGCCAAATAATTCACTTATGGCTAAATCACGTGGTAAAGCTGAACAATTGATTGGAATAAAAGGCCCCTCGGGTCTGCGCTCATTATGAATAGCTTGAGCGAATAATTCTTTTCCAGTCCCGCTTTCTCCAATAATAAGAATATTTTCTTCGGAACGGGCATAGCATTTAGCTTTATCTTTAACGTGACGCATCGCTTCGCTAGACCCAATAATGTTATTGAACTTAAAATGAGCAGAGGAATCATCACTGTTTCTGATAGAAACAATGGGTTTCAATGGTGCGATGAACTTGATGACATATCTATCCGCATTCCCATTGAGTAAAATAGGGTGAATTGAAACCTTATATTTTTGTGTTCTATTATTAATGAATAAGCACTCTTTCGTATTTATGTTATGACCATGTGAAATAGTTTTTAACAAGGACGAATCCTCTAACATAAATTGCCCAATGTTATAATCGCGAACTTCCTCCTGATTAATGCCAAGTAACCGGAAAGATTGCTTATTACCATAGAGAATTTCGCCGCGTTTGCTAATTGCCAGTATTCCTTGATCCATAATATTAAAAACCATATTAAGAAGAAAATCATAGTTACTAATATTTATGTTATTATTTTGTTTTTTTAATTGTATTTCAAAGATAGAAGCTAGTGCGGAAATCATTTTTAGAGAATATTGTAATTCTTCGCTATCATATTTTTGCTCTTCGAGTGGTAGATATTGTCGTAGTCCTACGGCGGCAACAATTTGATTATTATGATCGAGTATGGGAGCGGCAGATGTAACCGAATCCTCAAATTTATTGCGGTAATGTTCAACACCAAATAGTTGAAAAGGGTGCTTATTGCGAAAAGCCAAAGCATGAGCACTTGTTCCGGCTGTTTGCTCTGTCGATAATAATACTTCCTTGTTTTGTTCTATAATAAAATTGCTTTGGCAATTTCCTTTACGTAATAAGAATATCCCGGAAGGGGTGATTAATGAGAAAACTAATTTTCGCTGATAAATTGATAGAGAGATTATTTTAAAGATAGATTTAGCTATTTCAATTAGGGTCTGGTACTTTTCCCGTAAGTGTTGGTAGTCATGGCTTGTAATCAGTTTTGTTATATTAGGCATATTAGGGTCGATACCATAATCACGCGAACGTTTCCAACTTGTAGCAACGTCATAATTTAACAAAGAACAACTGAGTGGATCTACTTGTTTATTGGCCAAAAAATCCTTTTTAAATTTAATTATTTCCATGAGTTTATCAGAATTCAACATTACCATTGCCATTACCTCCTCCTTTCAGCTAAAATGAGAATGTTTATAAAATTAGCAAGAAGAATAATGCTTGATCAATTTATTGGTTTAATTATAACATGTACACTTAGTACTTATAAGAAGTTGCACTCAAAATTATCTTTTTGCAAGATTCATGCCAAAACAGAAAGAGCTTTTGTACTACCTAAATTATTGGCCTAATGAACATAAAATATTGTGTTTGTATCATTTGAAAAACTACTGTTTCAAATGCAACATGCAACAAGTGTTAACCTCGACTCAGCTATACTCAATTAATTAATTTGAGGCTAATTAGGCGGCATCATTTTTATATCCTCAAGGCATACAGAAGCGTGGTGAAAATTGAACGGCTGAAAGGCTTATGAATAGCGGTTTACAAGTCTCTCGCATACTTACCGATTTTAGATAACGCTTGTATACAAAAAGATGTAGAATAAAACACAAGCACCGAACAATGCTGTTCGATGCGTGGTGCAATTACATCATAGAAAAATGTCCGGCAGCCTGAAGACGATGCAGTGCAGATTTCCGGATAGCCGTATGCAATTCCTGATTGGTTTTTCTTATATTCCGAAAAGATTTTTCGGAGTAAAATAACTCAGTCTGACAAGAAATAATTCTGCTTCTTTGAACATGGTTTATGCTTTGATACTCTTTCATCAGGTTCAGATAGAAAGAATTAACCCGGTTATTCCAGACATTATGGATTAAGGTTAAGCTTTTCATTTTAGCCAGACCCTTTAAGGCTGGCAACTTGCTTAATAAAGAAAGGCAAAGTTTGTTCCGGCTTAAGCGGTTATACAAGAAGCCAAAACACACCGTGTTGCAGAAATATAACCACCAGGGCAAATAAATCATGGTTTCAATCAGATAGAGTTTTGTTACCCTGTCTTTATTACGGATAGCATAATCTAAGGCAAAAATCCCGCCCAGGCAAAAGCCGCATAACTCAAAATGTTTTAATCCCAGCTTATCGGCTAATTCAGTTATGACAGCCCCAATCTCTGCAAAGTTTGCTTTAGGTAAAAATTCAGATTTGCCGTAACCGGGTAAATCTAAGGCCAGGATCGTTTTATCCGCTAACAGTTCCCTCATATTTTTGGTGGCAAAGATTCTGCCGTCTAAATTCAGGCCATGCAGACAGATAACGGGATTGCCCTTTCCGTAAAGAGAATAGTGGATATTAAAACCCTTATAGTTAAGCGGGTTTTGACTATAACTCAAGGCTACCTCCTCCTAAAAGCTGATAAAATTTAGGGAGCTTAGCATTTTCCGAAACAGCATTGTGCGAAGCGGGGTGCAAGCCGGTACTTTTGGCCAGGCAAAAACATTTTGGTACACCGCTGGCTTTATGCATTTTCTGCCATACCTCTTGAATATCGTCGGTCAAAAGATTCCCGTATCTGAGGTCTAAAAAGTCACAGGGGCCATAGTTACCTAAAGCATCCACATAGCTATGCTGTGAACCGGCCCCGCATCCAAATTGTTCGGCAGACTCAAAATAGGGGAAAACTGAAGCCTTAGGATATTGTTTAGTACTGTTTAACAAAATATGAAGATTCTTAAGGTCATTTTGTTCATCCAAGGAAAGCAGTGCTGAGTGAGAAGCGGCTAATTGACCGCAGGGAAGGGGTTCAATGATTCTCATTTCCTGAATTCCTTCCGATTGTAACATTCGAGCCAGTTCCAATATTTCGCCATTGGCCATCAGTTCTCTGGTGCAGACGGTTTGGCTCATAGTGTATAGGCCTGCTTTCTTAGCATTTCTGATGGCCTTTAAAGCTTGGTCATAAGCCCCGGGATAGCCCCTCATTTTATCGTGTTTTTCTTTGTTAATCGAGTCAAGGCTAATAGCGATGCCAAATAATCCGGCTGTTTTTAAAGCGGTCGCCCGCTCCAAGCTTAGATTGAAACCGGTAGAGAACACCAAGGGAATACTTTGTTGCGGATCGATGGAAGAAATGATTTGTTCGAGATCAGGTCTAAGTAGCGGCTCTCCGCCGGTAAAACCGATGATTCCTACCCCTAAATTTTGAAGCTTAGCTACAATCGTTAGTAAGGACTCAGTATTTAGTTCCTTATTATTGATAGAAGACTTGGCACTACAATGCCAGCAGTGGTATTGGCATTTCCCTGTTGCGGCAATATAGGCCGAAATAGGAGCCAAGCGTTTACCCCGGATATGGTTTTCAAAAAAATCCGCTCCTTCTCCCGGTACGTTCATAGCGATATTTAAAAATGCCGGAGAATTGAGTGGGGGGACAAAGGAATTTAGGATATAACTACTTTCATGTTTAACCAGTCGGTCGTATTTAATGACATTTAAACCGCATTTGATCATGTTTACAATTTTATATTTTGGTGAGGCGGAGAATTTCCTATGAATTTTAAGAAAGTTGGAAAGTATTTTTTTGTCCAAACCCATCCGAAGAATAATTCGCTTATTCATAAAATCGGTCCTTTTCAATTTTTTTTGTAGATACCATATATATAGCGATGGCTAGCTGTTGTTAAATGATTTTTCTGCATTAGTTGGATCATATCGGATTGCACAGCGGGATGTCTTAAGTCCAGCATTACATCAAAACCGGCCAGGGCACCGGTTGAAGTTACGAAGTCAACCAATTCTCGGCTGGTATTGAAGGTAAAATCATGAGAACCCTCTTTACTCACGACTTTGGAAAAGGAATTTTTTAAGAACCAGTTGTCAAAGACCGCAAGATTCTTAGGATTGGGAAGGGGGAGCATAAGTTTGCTGATTTTATCGGTATGTCTTTCCAAAAGCTTTGGATAGATCTTGGCAACCTGTGGTAAAGTGTTTTTCTTATTTACAATTACGCTTAAAAAGCCGCCAGGCCTTAAAACACGGTGGCAGTGCCTGATAATCTGAAGCGGGGACTGGTATTTAAGAGCCCAAGCACAGATTACAATATCAAAAGTTTCAGCGGCAGAGGATTTTAAAATAGAAAGCATATCTTCCGCTACAAAGGTGGCCGGTATGGCATTCTGCTGTAAATGTTTTTCGGCGATGTTTAGCATTGCCGTCGAAATGTCGACCAAGGTTAACTCGGCAGTTGGGAATATTTTGCTTAGCGTTGAGGAATTGTAACCGGTTCCGGCGGCTAAATCCAAGACTTTTAAGGCGTCCCTGTATTTATCCTGATTGCTATTTTGATCTTTATTAAGGTTATTGGCCAGTTCCATAATCATCTCATCATTGTAGCGATGCATTGTGCTTAAAAACCTATCCGTATAGCTATTGCTTACTTGGCTATACGATTGACCGATATCCTTAGCGGTCACAAGTTTTC
Source organism: uncultured Peptococcaceae bacterium (assembly GCA_937892995.1). Lineage (GTDB taxonomy): Bacteria > Bacillota > Desulfitobacteriia > Desulfitobacteriales > Syntrophobotulaceae > CALBJS01. The sequence continues at coordinate 9,284 of CALBJS010000295.1, forward strand.
GGCTTAAAAATAAGAGAACAACCTTGGTATATAGGCGTAATTTATTCATTTTTTCACCCCGGTAGCCAGATAGTCGCGGCTGTTAATAAAGATAAATTCGCTATTAAAATTGGCTTGGTTCATCATCTCGGAAAGTTTAGCGGGAGTAACGGGATAGACTTTCTCCAATAGGCAGCGTTCAAATGCAAAGATTATTTTGGAACTAAGGCTTAAAGGCACAAATTCCTGAATAATGACCAGCCCATCCTTTTTTAATGCTTGAAATATTTTGCCTAGAATTAAGGTTTGGTCTTTAATATGGTGGAAACAATCCCTTAGAATTATAATGTCAAAGGATTGAACAAAGTCAGTCCTTTGAAACTCTTTATTGATAATCTGAATCGCCGGATTCCTTTGGCAAGCGATCTGGGTCATTTTTTTCGCCGGGTCGATAATTGTTACCTCATGGCCCAGTTTAATAAGAGTGTCGGCTAATAATCCGGTACCTCCGCCGACATCAGCAATGAGCTGTTGCTTAGGGTCTTTTGCTTTCACCAGATTTATTATTGTTTGATGATTATCGAGTTTAAAAAGCCTCATGAAGTTGTCGTAATGATAATAATAGATATCAAATAGGACGCTGGTCATTGTAGTCTCATTTCCGCCAGTCGCTTCTTTACATACCTCAAATCGGTGGAACTGCAAATTCTTCGGTTATTGCTGTCTAACAGACGGTAATGCTGGGAGATGATGTTCTGCTGAATTTTGAAGTCGGACTCCTCAAAGATTACGCGCCACCAGATCTTGCCCCCCATTGTTTCCGGCCGGTTTTCATTGTAACTGGTGAAAGCGATGGTGCGAATAATATCGAGCGGGTCATCACCCAAAGTCATAAGGATGATTTGGCTGCGATTAAACAGGACGGCAACAGAGATGGCTGTAGCCCAAGTTAAAGAACTTCTGCCCTTTTCAATTTCAATCAATGTTTTTTTGGAAATGCCCAGTATTTCAGCCATTTTATCCTGGGTATAATCATATTCTGTTCTGATCAGCTTAACCTTCTCGTTAAGAATTTGAATAAACTCTGTTCTAGTCATAAGAAAATCCTCCCTTATAGTATAATATTACACCATAAGAGTAAAAATGTCGATCACAGATTATGTTAACATCAGCTAGGAACAAATAATAAAAACCTCCAAAAACTTAAGCTAAATTAAAATTAAAGGATAAAAAAGCTATTAATCCCTGTCAGAATTGGTAAAAAAATTCTTTGACACACTATCGATATTTGTGTATACTATCTTGAGTTTTACAGCAAATCTAAAGAAAAACGGCCGCAATCCCATGGTATGACTGGGATAGCGGTCTTTTCATTTTGTCACAAATATGTAGGGGACAACCCGCTAGTTTTACACCATAACTAAAATTATAAACCCTGAGACCCTTAAGCTCTTATGCCTCAAGGCTTTTCACCCATAGGTATATTTACTGAACCGAGGGTAGCCGGTACGGAACAGGAAACAAGAAGCAGATGTTCAAATGGACATCTGCTTCTTGTTTCTTCTAATTATAAAAAGCACTTAAATGGCATTCAAGAGGTCAGGAGTTCGATCCTCCTCGTCTCCACCATCAAAGCCTTGGAAACACTACGTTTTCAAGGCTTTTTCCTTGCCCAAAAGCTCAAACTGAAACGTCCTTTTGCCTGTTTTCAGTCGCTGAAACCGGGTCATTTTCCTGTATGAGTCCTAAGTGAGCTATACCCCCGATTTTTGCGAGATTAACGGTAAAATCAATCTCGATTTCATAGCCTCGGTTGGGCGTTTAACACCCTCAATACCATTTTTGATTAATTCATGAACACTGAGGTTTTTCTAATTCTAAAAACATGTTGATGAATTCAAGGGCTTAATGTATAATATAGTTGCTTTTTGTCGTTATCGTAGTT
>CALBJS010000296.1 GCA_937892995.1 uncultured Peptococcaceae bacterium
GCCTCCTGCTGCAAGTATCACCCTGTTCCCCTCTATGCAAGAGCCATCCGCCATTTCTAATTCGAACCCGCCATTATCTTTTTTTCTGATATCTAACACCCGGGCTTCATAGATAACCTTGATACCAGTTTGCGCGACTTCATATCTGAGTACATCCAGTACACTGGATGCTTGGTCTGACATGGGAAATACCTTGCCAGTTTCCTCAACTTTATGAGCGATACCCAGCTTTTCAAAAAAACTGATGGTTTTCTTGACATCGAACTGAGATAAAATACCTTCCACGAAACCAGACTGCGATCCATGGTAACAGGTAGAGCAGGTGTTGATGTTCGTTAGGTTGCAGCGACCATTTCCCGTTGCCAGTATTTTTTTGCCGAGTCGGGGATTCTTTTCAAGTATCGTTACCTCAGCCCCCAGTCTCCTGGCAGTTATAGCTGCCACCATCCCTGATGCTCCTCCACCTACAATTACTACTGTCATGCATATCCCTCGTTCTGTTATTATTCTTACCTTTAATCTAACCGTTTTTTACCGGGAAAGCAAACATGTTAAAAGGCTTCCTTTTCGGAAGCCTTTTTGTGTACTTAACTTTGAGGCTAACCCTAGTACCTGCGTTAAAGGTTTAAATTACTTTAGCCAGAAAGCTTTCAGTTCTTTGTTGACTGGGACATTCAAATACTTGTTCAGGTTTTCCTTCTTCTACAATACGTCCTTCATCAATATAAATCACCCGGTCGGCAACTTCCTTAGCGAATCCCATTTCATGGGTGACTACAACCATTGTCATCCCTTCCCGAGCGAGTTCTTTCATTACTTGAAGAACTTCATTGACCAACTCCGGGTCGAGAGCAGATGTGGGCTCATCAAACAACATAATAGTCGGGTTCATGGCCAGTGCTCTAGCAATAGCTACTCTTTGCTGCTGTCCTCCGGAAAGCTGCAATGGATAGCAATCAGCCTTACATAACATGCCCACTTTATCAAGTATTTCGAGCCCGACTTTTCTCGCTTCTTGATGGTTCATTTTCTTGACATAAAGAGGGGCTTCAATGACATTTTCCAAAACAGTTTTATGGGGAAACAGATTGAAATGCTGAAAAACCATACCCACATTCTGTCGAACCAAATTCAAATCATCTAGTTTCGGATTAATGTTTTTTCCCATGACATTGATTTTGCCCCCGTCATCCATCATTTCAAGGAAGTTGATGCACCTCAGCAAAGTGCTTTTTCCGGAACCACTAGCCCCTATGATCACAACGACCTCACGGTTTTTTACATCCAGGTCGATATCTTTTAAAACATGGAGTGCTCCAAAATGTTTATTGAGATTCCTTATTTTAATCAACTAACACGCCCCCCATCTTCTACATCCAGCTTTAATTCTAGTTTGCTCACCAGGTACGTAAAGATGATCACTAACACCAAATAGTACATTCCAGCCACCATATATGTCTCGAAAGGCATGAAATTTGAGGCTTGCTCGTAAAGGGCAGTACCATATATTTCCGGAACTCCTAGATAAGCCACCAGAGAGGAATCCTTTAGGCCAATAATGAACTGGTTTCCTAGCGATGGGACCGCTCTTTTAAAGGCTTGAGGCATGATAATACGTTTCATAGCCAGTGACCTGCTCATACCCAGCGATCTGGCTGCTTCCATTTGCCCCGGATTGATTGATTGGATAGCTCCACGGAAAATTTCAGCAATGTAAGCTCCAGCATGAATCGCTAGTGCCAATGTCCCTGCCCAGAAGGCAGGCAGTACCACGATCTTAATTATTCCAAAATACAAGAACATCAACTGAACAATCAGGGGTGTACCCCGAATGACGGTAATATAGAGTTGGGCTATGCTGTAAAGGATCCGATTTTTTGAGATCTTGAAAAAAGCAATCACCAAGCCGATAAACATTGCTAATAACAGTGAAATAGACGTTAATTTTAGTGTTATAACTGTCGCTTCTAAAAAAGCTGTAATGTTCTGGATAAAAATCTGGTAGATGTTAACCACCTAATCACCCCATATCTCACAACACACCCAACAAGAGCAGTGGTTATTCGCCAAGAATATTGTAGTCAAACCATTTGTTGCTAATCTTTTCGTAAGTACCATCTTTAATCATTTCCTCAAGTGCTTTATTGATTTTTTCTAAAAGGTCACTGTCACCTTTTCTAACGGCGATGGCCATTTCATCTACATACAGTGGATCACCGACTTCTTTGATCTTCAAACCCTCTTTCATGCCCATAACACCCACCATTTTATCCGTTATTACTGCATCAACTCTGCCAGTGGGCAGGTCCTGCAGAGCAATTACGTCGCTGTCATAACCTGTTACCTTGTCCTCACTGGTATATTCCAAGGCCACATCTCTAAATGTGCTAGCCTTGACGACCCCAATTTTTTTATTCTTTAAATCATCAGCAGTTTTTATTGTATCGTTTTTTTCATAAATATAAATTTGGGCTCCGGAACGATAGTATGGACGGGAAAAATCAACCTGTTTGAGGCGTTCATCTGTGATAGCCATGCTTCCAATGATAGCATCGAATTTTTCAGCTTTTAAACCCTGAGTTAGTGTCTCCCATGGGTTTGTGACAGGGTTTGCTTCCAAACCCATTCGACTGGCGATTTCTTCACCTATTTCCACGTCAAAACCGGTTAATTTGCCACCTTCCTTATAATTGAAAGGCTTGTAAAGCCCACTCATTGCGTATGTTAATTTGCCCTTCTCTTCGTTTTTAGCCGGGCTACCACATCCTGCAGCTAAACCAAACAAAAATAGAATACAGACTAAAAGGGAGATCCCCTTCTTGTTAAACATCGTGTTCCTCCTTTTTTTTGGATAAAACCTTTTGTTTGATACCCCCTATCTACTTATTAACCAATTGCAGACAGGCAACTTATATAAGATGAGAAAGTTGTCGGTATTAATTATAACAGTTGAGGGTTGCTTAGGCAATTACTGTCACACTTTTTCTAGGTCTCTGTTGTTTTGTGAGCACTCAAGAAATTGTATTAGCTATGTTATTTCCGCTTTTTTATACAATCCGCTCCGAATAACTTATAAATTCACTTGATTAACTGTTCCTTTAGCTTGTACCCAATTAAAAAAACGGCCAGATCCTTTTTTTCTAAGGATTCCAGCCGATTTTCGCTAATTAAAAATGTTTCTTCAAATATTAAATTGTGGGTTTTAAGCATTTTTAACTTTTAGTATTGATTACTCCGATTGTTCCATAGTTGTAAAGTCCCCTGGCGAAGCATTCAATGGTGATATCTGCACCGCTGGCCATATGCGTCAGGATGCTGCGTGTTCCGACAGCAGCACTTCTGCCAGCAAAACTGCTG
>CALBJS010000297.1 GCA_937892995.1 uncultured Peptococcaceae bacterium
ACCCCCGTATCGGACTTTCACCGACTAGTTTACGCCCATGCTGGGCGCACAATAACAAGCAGTTACTGTTTGAATACAGATAGCTGCTTGATCATATTCGCCCTAAATTTAATGGATTAGCCTTAACATGGTTATCGATTCTGCTGACGAATTAAACATGAAAGATTCTTCCCAGCAATTTACTATCGTACTAAAGGATACCGCTGGTAACCTTTCATAAATTGTATTGCCAAGAAACCTCAATGCTTTAGCCTACACTCCTTAAAAAGCAGATTTTACACCAATATTTGATTTAAATCTCTTTATTGGTCAACCCTAAGTCCCATTTCAGGTATCGATTTGCCATTAGGCGAGTCAGCGTCCTTCATCATGCAAATCACTTTTTTCAATTAACATCATGTGTTCTATCGTGATCATCTATTAAAAACTTAACCTTTGCTCTCTCAAACCATACTCCTGAATATAAGAAGCATATCGCAGCCGATAATAACGATAGTCCAAGGGAAATAAAGAAGGTTCCCATATAAAGTTCAGGTATAATATTCAACTTTCTTAAGGTAATTCCAAAAATGATCATAAATGCCATAATGGCAAACCCTTTTATATCAAAGAATGAAAAAATGCAGTGCTTTTCAAGCTTTGAGTTTATAATTCTCCTTGTATGTTTGAAAAACATTTTTAGGAATACAAACCAAAAGAATGGGATGTATCCGCAAATACCGATTAGGAAGTTTATCCAGTATGATTTTGTATTTCCAAGGATATCGGTAATGCCCATAAGTAAAATTCTATACGATACAAATCCCCAAACTAGAGCTGCAACGAAAAATAGAACTCTTTTGGGAACAGCTGGTTTAATTTTTTCTATAAATTCCATTTTCAAGCTATAACCTCCCGTATATATTATAACTGATAATTACTTTTGCGACTTATCTTTTTATTATTTGATTGTGAGGCTTTTTTGAGACAATAAAAACTCTGCACATAGAAATACACTTTTGGGATAATAATCTATGATTTTTGTCAAAGGGCAAAATAAACCGGATTTCCATGATACTTTTAGGCTTACGATGTTTTTTGAGTCGAGATTAATACTGCTAGTATTGCAGACAAAATTGCTGGAATAAACCAACCTAAACCTAGCTGATAAAGCGGTAGATAATTTAGTAGTTGCTTAATAAATCCAAAATTAATTCCCAAACTGGTACCAATAGAATAAATAATATCAGCTAAAACAATTGTAATTGTCACACCAACAGGATAGACATAGACCTCTCTTTTTCCTTTAAAAAAGTTGTGGAAAAGAGCAAGCATAATTAGAACAATTATTATTGGATAGACACTTTCTAATAAAGGTACAGAAACCAATAATATTTTAGCTAAACCCATGTTAGCCAATAGTAAACTTATTAGAGTTGTGATGATTGCCACAGTATTATAACTCAGGCGATTATTCGTTAGGCGGCTAAAATACTCGCCACAGCTAGCAACTAATCCAATAGCTGTTGTTAAGCAAGCTAAAGCCATAACTATACCGATAACAATCTTTCCTGGTGTACCTAATAGAGCTTCGCTAATAAAAGATAACATTTCACCAGGATTATCTCCGGTAAAAATTGTACCGGCAGTAGCTCCAATATAGGCTAAACCAAGATAAATAAAGGCAAGTCCCCCTGCAGCAATCATTCCTGCCATTATTGTGATTTTAGCAATGTCAGAGCTGTTAGTTACTCCCTTCTCTTTTATACCTTTAACGATAATCATACCAAAAATTACAGAAGCTATAGCATCCATTGTATTATAGCCATTTAAAAATCCTTTAGAAAATGGATTAGTATAGCTACCTTCTCCAATACTACCTAAAGGGTTAGTTACACCTTTAAATATAATGATCCCTAAGAATATGAGCAATAAGGGCGTAAGAATTTTACCAACACTCACTAAAATATCCGAAGGTCTTAAAACAAAGAATAATGTAATTGTAAAATAAACGATAGTTGTAAACAATAAAGCTAACTTTACAGTACCGGCATTAGGAGATTGTAATAAAGGGGCAATAGCTACTTCATAGGTTGTAGCGGCTGTCCTGGGAATAGCCAACAAGGGTCCGATGCAAAGTACCGCTATAGTAGTAATAATTTTACTGAAAGCGGGGTTAACCCGATTAGCAAGTAATTCTAAATCTCCACCTGCCTTAGCTACCGCAGTAACACCTAGAAAGGGAAGTCCCACCCCGCTAACAATAAAACCTAATAAAGCCCAGAAAAAGTATTCCCCACTTTGTAAACCTAACATAGGAGGGAAAATTAAATTGCCTGCCCCAAAGAACATAGCTAAAAGAGCTAATCCGGTAATAAGAACGTCTTTGTTAGAAAATTTCATTATTGCGACTCCTTTTATAAGTTTCTTGGAAAAATTTATTTTTACATCTTCTTTAACAAATAAGCTATATTAGCACTATCCCGATCCAGCAAATCGTCAAGTGTTTCCTCCAAGCTATGACGTACAAATTCTTTTAATTCCTGCTTTATTGTTCCTTTATTTAAGTGTAATGTCAACAAAGAATAAAATATTTGTTTAATAAAATGCGATATATCGTGAAATATGTCGCATTGACTCTAAATATTAACACAAAGGCTATCAACCCTATTGGGACAGCAATTCCTATCGTTACATCCCACCAGTGGCCCGTATCAAAATCTACAAGCCCCATAGCCATAAGCAGAAAAAAGATTACTAGCAACAATATACAAGTGATTGTCATCCCTACCGCCCATTTTCCCAAAAAACTTTCTGGTAATGTCTTCATAATGCTTATCTCCTCTCTGTTTCCCGATACTAAATATCTTTACAAATTCTAGCCTTGTTAACCCTCAATCCACTGAATTTGTAATCTAAAACTGCCATAAATATTTGATGTATAACCCTTCCGTGCTACGCATTTTAATGCGGAAACGCTATTTCAGCAGCTACCCAGAAAATGATTAGCAGTCCAATAAGAAAGGATAATAATATAAGCAATGACCTGTCCTTGTTTTTAACAAATGATACAATCCCCATTATGAATCCGATCACTCCTAAACCAGCAATAAATGGCGTTGGCAGAGGGATTCTGATCGAAATTCCTAATGTCAATAATTTTGAGGACATTAATACGATAAAAAGCAGAGTTAAACTAGCTGCCCATTTTCCGGCTGTTGTTTTAGACCAAAGCTGAATTTTCATGATTCATTTCTCCCTTATTTTACTTTTCATGATAAAAATTGAAATCCCCAGTATTGCTGCCATTTTATCCTGAGTCAGTCCATATTCTGTTCGGATCATCTTTAGTTTCTTATCCATTAATTTTACAACTATGCTATTTTAATTCAAGAATGGTGACTTAAATAATTTGAGAATCTACACTTCAAATTTATCGATATAGCTTCCTGTATATCGCCCACGAACATATGAAAATGGTTGACGCCACTTGGCTGGTGCCAAGCCTTTGATGCAGTCGGCCCTCACCGCTCTTTGCCATCCATGGCATCACGGCATTAGTCCATCCATGAGCGTTTGCCGCTCTTAGATCTATCAGAAAGCGGACACTTTCTGTAGACCAACGAAAAACAATGTGTTGGCTTTTACGACTCTTACCTCCATTTCTTAAAATTACTATTTATTCAGTGATCTTTAGTTTCGTTCTGGTCTTAGTCTTTGGTCCTACAGGCAACTGTGCAAATGTTTACTTCCTGTGCTTTTTTTCAGAAAAAAATCTTTTAGCCCCTGCGGGACAGTTTCATTTGCCATTGGCCTATTAAGGAGTGATTCGGTAAAGGCCATTTATCAATTATCTCTCTCCATAATACTCATTACGAAAAATAAAATTCAATTATCAATAATTTCTGATTGTATATAGGCAGGTAATATATAATAAATCGAAAATTATAGCAAACAACAATTTGCAAGTTCGGGTAATACTTAGTTTCAAATGTTATGATTGGGCAAAAAGAGGAAGCAGTTTGGCGAATATGTGTACCCCTAACAGAACCGTGAAACTTTCGCCCACGGAACAATGCACGGCACGATGTTGTATCTACGGGCTAAACCCTGTGAAGGAAGAAGGTTCTCTTATTTACGATACTGATCGATATTATTTAAGTAAGGATGAAGCCCGGTACTGGATAGATGACGAAAAACGAATAGAATAGAGAACGTCAAAATAACAGGTGCTGAGCCACTCTAAGTTCATAGGGATATGTCAATATCTTTAGAAGGGGAGTGCACCCTTGCGTGGTGCACTCCCCTTCCCCTTAACCCCTTTATTAAAATGCTCTTTATTTATACCGAGCATTTTTGCTTTTCTATAAAGAGTTGATTTACTAATACCAAGTAAGTCTGCCGTTAGGGCTATATTGTTGCCAGTTTTGGATAAGGTGTCTTTTATAGAGTTTTCTTCAACTTCTTTTATTGATTTAACCCTATGTTGCCGATCCAACTTTAAAAAAGACTGCCTTGCTCCCGCGTGTTGAATTAGACGCAATTCGTGGCCTGTTTCACATCCTTACAAGTATAATTTTCGCAAAATATTTCTATCCAATGGCTCCATTCTAACTTATTTTGTCCTTCTTGTCTGTCTTGTTTTATATTTCATTGTACAACTCAATATCTTTCATTACAAGATAAGATCCCGATCACCGCTCATAATACCTTAGAATGCCCTTAAAGCGATTCCTTTAAATCTTTAACAAAAAAATCAAGCTACTTTACAAGGCACTCCCAAGAACTTTCTCTATAGCTGATTTATAAAACACCTTCATAACTTATTTCTGCTCGGTGCCTTAATTTAATTATAGATTACAGTCGCTACCCTTTTGTATATGTAATTTACCAATAATTAGGGCTTGCTGAATAACCTGGAAACCATGAGACAACAAGGTTTTTATAGT
>CALBJS010000298.1 GCA_937892995.1 uncultured Peptococcaceae bacterium
TTAAAAAGATAAAAACGGTCGATGTTCTTATCTGTGATGCAACTTTTCATGGTGAAAACTGGTATCCCCATAGTCATATGTCCATCGAAGAAGCAATTAGGTTAGGACAAGATGTCCAGGCTAAGGAAACGATTCTAACCCATTTAGCGATGCATTATAGTACTCCGGTTACTGTTGCCCAGCTAAAAGAGAAAATCATGATTTCTCCTAATGTTTCTTTAGCATTCGACGGCATGGTATTTAATATTTAGTCTAAATTATTTATTAATGATCAGGCTCCCCTAATTTATTGTGATCTCCCTGTCGTAAATCTGCAGAAGGAAGGGCAATATGCGTAAAGCGTTTACTCCACTCAAAATAAAACATCTGACTTTGGCTAATCGCTTGGTTTTGCCACCCATGGCTCTGGATCAGGCTACAGAACACGGTGAAGTGACGACAAAACTTTTGGAACATTATTTGCTAAGAGTGCAAAGCAATCGAGGAAAAAGTTCAGAAAAGAAGACTTTCAGAGCTAAGGTTGGAATGATTATCGTCGAACATGCTTATGTTTGTGCGAGTGGCAGAGCCCATCCCTGTCAACTCGGAATCGATCAGGATAGGTTGATCCCCGGGCTGCGGTTATTGGTCGAAGAAGTTCATAACGAGGGGATACCCGTTGGGATTCAGCTAAGCCATGCCGGGGCTAGAGCACTTAATTTTCCGGTTGGGCCTTCTGAGATTAGTTGCCCCTATTTAGTTCGTTACGGAAAAGATCAGGAGTCAGTGCTTAAAGAATTGCCACGGGAACTTAGTAAGGAAGAAATTCGGCAATTAGTGGTGACTTTTGCCAAAGCTGCCCAAAGGGCCCGGAAAGCAGGGTTTGATTTCCTGGAAATTCACGGAGCTCATGGCTACTTATTAAATCAGTTTTACTCACCGCTAACTAATCAGCGAAGTGATGAATATGGTGGGAATCTAGAGAGACGTCTAAAGTTTCCTTTGGAGGTCATTAAGGCAATCAAGGATGAAGTTGGTTCAGCAATGCCGGTGTTTTATCGCCTAGGGGCGGATGACCGTAGTCCAGGGGGAAACACAGTGCAGGATAGTATACGGATAGTTCCTCTTTTAGAGAAAGCGGGAATCGACTGTTTAGACTTATCAGGCGGTATTAGCGGCTACCCAAGAAAAGGACCCCGGGGCTTTTTTAACTATTTGGCAGAGGCCATTAAGCCAATTACAAATATTCCTGTTCTGGTTACAGGAGGGATTACAGAGATAGGAATGGCTGAGGACTTGATCAGGACCGGAACAGCAGACCTGGTAGGAATCGGAAGGGCCTTACTAGCAGATCCTCAATGGGTGGCTAAAGCATGGCAGAGACTTCTGGGGCCAGAGTGAGGTTCATCATAAGTAACAAAAAGCTACTTATAAAAGTTTAGGCAAGGTGGTGGGAATCTGTTATGGCTAAGAACATACTTCAAGAGCGTCTTCTTGGTAATCTAAAGGCATATATTAATCGGCAGGACTTTGGGTCAAAGCTATCTCTTTCCGGTCAAGTTGGCTTAAAGTTCTTGGCTCAAGGCGAATATAATCTGAACTATCTTCTTGAAACCAATCTGGGCTCCTATGTTCTAAGAGTCAACACTGCCAGTCAGATGAACCTGAAAAACCAGATTGCCTATGAATATCAAGCATTAAGGCTGTTAAGCAGATCAGGAGTGACTCCGCGACCATACTACTTGGATGATCGTCAGGAGGAGATTCCTTACGGACTCTTGGTGATGGAATACCTCCCGGGGGAGCCACTTCACTATAACTTGGACCTGGCTAAGGCTGCTAAGACATTTGCTAAAATCCATAGTTTACGGTTTACTGCTAGTGAAAAAGATTTCTTAGTGAAGGGAACCGGTCCCTTTTCCAATATTTTTCTGGAAGCTTCGGAACTTCTTCAAAAATATTTTGAATTTCCTCAAGCCGATTCTCAAGTAAAAAACATCTTGGAAAAGATATTGCTTAAAGCTGAGGAAAAGAAAAAAGATGAGAAATATCTTCTGAAAGAACCATGGTCGGCAGTGATTAATACCGAAGTGAATTCTCATAATTTCATCGTAAATAGGAAAAAGGGTAGCTGTCATCTGATTGATTGGGAAAAGCCGATACTTGGGGAACCTGCTCAGGATTTAAGCATGTTTCTAATTGCTACCACTACCCTTTGGAAAAGTGAAAAAATTTTAAGCCTACAGGAAGAAGAGGATTTTATTAGGAAGTATCTCCAAAAAATGAAGATAGAAATGAGTAAAAGTGAGGAGCTTTCGGGCATACCCATTAATACCTTGAGGGAAAGAATTACCATGTTCAAATTCTTTAATTACTTACGGGCAATTTCTTGGTGTGCCATGGCCTGGACAGAATATGTTCAGCCGGGAAGAGTGCTCCAAAATCCTGATACGTTTGAAAAGATAAAAATGTACATAGAACCGGCTTTTATCCAGCGTTGTTTTTATTCCGGTCTGGCGGCATCTTAATAAAGAAATTTTAAAAAAGATGAAGAAGAAAGACTGTCTTAAAATTGAAATCTTTTTCAAAATGAAAATAACTGAGAAGTTTTTTATTAGATATGATATAAGGAATATGCTTAAGAACCAAGGATTTACGCTATGTTACCTGCTTTTAAATGTTTGGCACATATCTTGCATCTATAGATATTTAACCAAGAAAAAAGATAGTTTTCATTTCAGAGGTTATCAATAAATTTAAAATAATATTAGAAATGAGGAGGTTAGCAATCCTTAGTTTAATTTTTTATTTTGGAGGCGAAAGATGAAAAAGGTCGATTTAGAACAAGAAGGTATCGAAATAAAGAAGGCATGCTGTTACTTTTGTCATCAAAACTGTGGGGTCTTAGTGTATGTAAAAGATGGTAAGATCATCCACTTCGAAGGTGACCCGGACCACCCCACCAACACGGGGGGGTTATGTTGCCGTGGTAATGTTAACTTGATACATTTAGATCACCCAGCGAGAGTTAATTATCCGTTGAAACGTAAAGGCGAGCGGGGGGCCGGGGAATGGGAAAGAATTTCTTGGGATCAGGCTCTGGACGAAATAGCTGCCAAACTAGCCGCAATACGTGATCAGTTTGGTTCTGAGGCTGTTGCTACAGCCGGTGGCACGCAACGCACGGATGATTGGGCTCGGCGTCGTTTTATGAATCTTTTTGGCAGTCCAAACGGTTTTCACAATTCTCATTTGTGTTGGATCCCTACCTTTATGGTAGAAACAGCTATTTATGGTTGGTGTCCCTTTGAGATTGACCTGGGGTTAAGTCGTTGTATAGTTTTATGGGGGCAGAATCCCGGAGCATCTACTATGCCTGAGATGAGTGCTATCAGTTTACTTAAAAGTCAAGGACTTAAAGTGATCGTTATTGATCCACGTTATACGGAGACAGCTGCTAAAGCTGACCTCTGGCTGCCCTTACGTCCAGGGTCTGACTTGGCCCTAGCCTTGGCCTGGCTACATGTTATTATTTATGAAGGATTATGCGATTATACCTTTATAGAAGAAAACTGTGTTGGCTTTGACGAACTAACTCTACATGTCGAACAATATACACCTGAATGGGCTGCACCGCTTACTTGGCTGACTCCAGATCAGATTCGCGAAGGTGCCCGGATGTATGCTATGAATAGACCCGGTAATATTCAGTGGGGTGTTGCCGTCGACCAATTAGGGAAGCCGGCTGGGTCGGCAATGCATGCCAGAGCACTCTTAAGAGCGATTACGGGAAATCTAGATTGTCCTGGTGCTGATCTTTTAACAGGTCCTAGTCCGGACTTTATTACTGATGAAGAGATGGAACTTAATGAGTATCTTCCTGAAGAACAAAGGGCTAAACAAATAGGTTCCGATCGCTATAAGTTGGTCACTTGGCCGGGATACAGTCGGATTGCTGAATTAACTAAGAAATATTGGGGCAAAGCACCTACAGCAGAATGGATGTGCGAGGCTCATCCGCCCTCTGTATTTAAGGCTATCCTTTCCCAGGAGCCTTACCCTGTTAAGGCCCTTTTGGTTTCAGCTACTAATCCGGTCAATTCCTATGGTGAAAGTAAGCAAGTCCTTGAGGCTTTGCGAACAGTAGATTTTCTTGTAACCTGTGACTATTGGTTGACTCCTACGGCCATGCTTTCCGATTATGTGTTGCCCATCGCCGGTTCGTTCGAACGGCCGACTATTACCTCTACCTATGGTTGCTCAGACTTTTTATTAACTTCTCAGCGGGCTATTCAGCCTATGTATGAAAGGCGTACTGATTTTGAATTCTGGCGTGATTTAGGACTCAAACTGGGTCAAGGAGAACATTGGCCTTGGGAAACTCTTGAAGATGCTTACTTGTCGCGCATTGAACCTTTAGGTTATGGCGTGGAAAGTTATGATGAATTTGTTGAATATTATCGCTATCACTTCCCTGAAAGAGAATATTACAAATATAAGGAAAAGGGAGGATTTGCTACTCCTTCCGGTAAAATTGAACTATATTCTAGTACTCTTAAGGAACTCGGCTATTCACCCCTCCCAGAATACATTCCACCAGTAGAAAATGAAATAGATAATCCTGAATTGGCTGAGGAGTACCCGCTAGTCTTGACTACTGGAGGGGGTGTCATGCCTTTCCACCACTCAGAACATTTTCAAATCAAGGAATTGCGTTTCTTGCGTCACGAGCCTTATATGGAGATCAATCCAGCTACTGCAGCCAAATTGTCTATTGAGGATGGAGATTGGGTCTGGATTGAAACGAAGCGAGGTAGGATTAAACAGAAAGCCAACTTGACTGAAGGTATTCGCCCAGGTGTTGTTTACACCCAGCGCGGTTGGTGGTATCCGGAACGAGATATGCGTGATCCGGAGTTGGGTGGCTGTCTAGAATCGAACACTAATGTCTTAACTAGTGTCGCTGATGAAGATTGTGATCCCCTTAGTGGAACTTGGGCCAATAAAGGATTACTATGCCGAGTGTATAAAGCGTATGACTCGGATCGAAAGGAGGACAATTAACATGGCACGTTATGCCCTAGTCATAGATTCAAGACGCTGTATCGGCTGCCACTCCTGCACAGTTGCTTGCAGAGTGCATAATGATCTTCCTATAGATATGATTTATAATCCTGTGACGACCGTCGGCCCTACCGGTGTTTTTCCTAATGTCCACATGGTGCATATTCCTTTATTATGTATGCACTGTGCTAACCCTCCTTGTGTCGATGCTTGTCCGAGTGCTGCCTCTCAACAACGTCCGGATGGAATAGTTTGGGTGGATGAGAAGAAATGTGTCGGCTGTAAAGCTTGTGTTATGGCTTGTCCTTATGGTGCTCGTATCCCTAATCATGAAAAAGGCACTGTTCAAAAATGTGATTTTTGTAAGGAAAGAATAGATGAAGGCCTTAGGCCTCACTGTGTTGAGACTTGTCACCAGAAGGCTAGGATCTTCGGAGACTTGGATGATGAGAATAGTGAAGTTTATAAATTGGTTCATGGAGAACATTCGATTCGCCTGTTAAAAGAATTGGGAACAGATCCTTATGTATTTTATATTTACGGTTGGGAGGTGTAATAGTGATGAAACACAAAGAAGAAGGTTGGGGTTGGATGTTAGCTGTCGACTTTTTCTTCGCCGGTATGGGTGGGGGAATGCTTCTTATAGCCGGAATCGCAGATTTTCTTCTCGGGGAAGGAAACACCTCTGTTCTTGGAAACTTTCTTGGGGCATTTTGTATCGCCATCGGGGCTTGTTTCTTAATACTAGAACTTGGTCGTCCTCTCCAAGCTTGGCGTGTCTTTATGAATCCTAGGGCGATTTTAACATTTGGAGCATGGACCATGACTATAGCGATTGGTGCCGGTCTTATCTATGCCTCCTTCGGTCTAAAGATGCTTCCTTGGAGCGATTGGGTTATCCTTCGGAAATTGATGGCTCTAGGCTGTATAGTAACAGGCTTAATAGTCGCGACATATCCAGGTGTTTTGCTAGGACGGCATAAATCCAGACCATTCTGGAATGGACCTGGAATGATAGTATTATTCTTATTCTCGTCCCTCGTGACCGGTGGGGCAGCACATATTTTAAGTGCCGCTATTCTCCCGGCATACTATCCCGGGGGTTTGTCCGGTCTGCCTTTAATGGTCGCCCTCCTGTTAGGATTTCAACTCATCTTCTGGGTTGGATATCTGTGGGTCAAAATTAGCGGAACGACTGAAAGGGAGGCTAAAGCTGCTCGCAAGTGGCTGAAGGGGAATTTTTCCGGCAAATTTATATATGGTTTTCTCCTGATAGGTACCCTTTTGCCCCTGGTATTGTTATTATTCCCAGGGACAGGAGTGATAGCGTTAGGGGCGTTTTTAGCCTTACTGGGCGGCCTGCTTATGCGTCTCTTAGTGGTTTATAGTGGGGAAGATCGTACTTGGTTACCCGGGGAGGAGTGCTACCGGGCTAGGCTACCCTTAGGTACTGAGGAATTTTTGAAGGCTTGGAATACGAAATAATGTAGGGAGATATTGTATGCAGCAAGAAGGTAACATCAAGGCATTGGAGAACACAAATATCTTAGATACTCCCAAGATCTTAGATCATACGGAAAGTATCTGTCCGGTCTGTTTAAAAGTTATTCCGGCAGAGATCGTTCAAGACAAAAATAAAGTAGTTTACATGCAAAAAACTTGCCCTGAACATGGGTTGACTCTGGCCTATCTTTGGCCGGATGCTGAACACTACCTCTGGATGAATGCTTTTCGAATGCCGGAAAAGCCCCCACAATTCCCGCAGCCTTCTTCCGAAGGCTGCCCTCAAGACTGCGGACTATGTACTTCCCATCTTCGTCACCCTACTCTGGTAGAAATCGAAGTAACGGAACAGTGTAATTTGCGTTGTCCGGTCTGTTTTATGGAAGCAGGTTCTAAAGATAGAAAAGTAGTATTGGATCCTGATTTAGAAACAATTAGGCAGATGTATGTAGATATTCTTAAGAAAAGCGGACCCCAGACCAGTATTCAACTTACGGGGGGAGAACCTACTACTAATAAGAATTTGACCGAAATAATTCGCATGGGTAAAGAACTGGGTTTTTCGGCTATCGAGATCAATACCAATGGAGTAATACTCGGAAGAAATCCGTCTTATGCCCATGAGTTAGCTGAGGCTGGTGCCAGTGGTGTTTTTCTGCAATTTGATGGTTTAACCGGAGAAGTCTATGAGAAAACTCGGGGTAAAGACTTATTAAATATTAAGCTAAGAGCGATTGAGTATTGTCGAGAAGCGGGAATTCAGGTCGTCTTAGCCATGACTGTTATCTGGGGAATTAATCATGACCAGATGGGCGATGTTTTGGATTTTGCTTTACAAAATAAGGATGTACCAGAAGACGCGGCTCTTCTCCCCGGCGGTATCGACCTTTCCCCGCC
>CALBJS010000299.1 GCA_937892995.1 uncultured Peptococcaceae bacterium
AACTATACTGGCCTATGTAATAAAACAGAGTACCCCAAACTCTTCGCCCCAGTGACAGCACAAAATCTACTTTCACCTGGAACCGGCATAACCTTGAACGAGTCCCCTAGCCTTGGTTATGTTATTATGACTTGCATACCGCCCGAGCGGAATCAGGATTACATCAACCCAGTTTCGCATAACGTTCCGAGGAGTCCCGCAGCGTCATACTACGTTCATGTTGGCTAGGTTGCGGGAGTGCTCTGTTATCTGAAGGTCGGCACCCCAAAGGAATGCTTGAATCAAAACTATTCATTTTGCATTTGCTATATTACGTAATTACGCATATACTGTAATTAAGATAACTAAGAGGAGTGACTAATATGTCAATTAACTCCCATAAGATTTTCGTTCAAAAATGAAATCTCATAAGCATACCCAGAGAAATTAGAGAACAACTTAATATCAGTGAAGGCGATGTACTTGACGTTAAGATGGATAACAATAAAATTATCATTGAACCAATGAAACTTGTTCCTTCAAATCAGGCATACTTCTGGTCTGAAACTACTCAAAACGATATGGTTGAAGCCAGGAATGATGTTGAATCTGGGAATGTTCGAGAGTTTAATACTATCGGCGAATTCCTGGACGGTATCAAACAATGACTAGGCACTTTAAATCTACCCGGAAATTTGATAAGCAATTTAAGCAACTTTATGCTAAAACCTCGAAACAAGCAGAAAAAGCTATTGAGTTATTCATCTCAGGCCCAAGCCATCCATCTTTGCGATATAAGGAAATCCAAGGAACAGATAACTTCTATGAAATTAGTGTCAATATGTCGGTACGGATCATTATTGAAGTAACTTCTGAAAACAACGATCAAATTAACACTCTTTATATTATCGGAACCCATGATGACGTTTTTCCGCCAAAGTAGCCCAACCGGCTACTTTTTTCGTTCTGCCGACTTTCAGATAACGTCCCGAGTATTGCCGAAGCGTCACAATTGCATTCATCTTTGCAAAGTTTCGGCAATACTCTGTTAAATGAAGTTGGTCGCCCTCAGTTTCAGAGGCCGACAGGACGTCGGCCCCTTGAATCGAGAAAAACATGCTTTATTAAATTGAGAACTAAATTCGTGTTTAACTTTGTTTAGATCTTGGCATTATAGTACATCGATGCGAGTTTTACTAATTCTGGGCCAATTTTCATACCAAAATCCAGGCTTTTCTTCAACATGTCTTTAACTTTATCCCAATTAGTCTGGGGAGCTTGTAACTCTTCATTAAGTTCTAGTAAAAGTTTTCTTATTTCTTCTTTTTGGTTTACTGGAGCAGTCTGATCAATAAAAAGCTTTATTTGATTAACAATATCTGTGTGAACATTTGTCGTTTGAACTTGGCTAACACTAACAAGTGGACCTCTATATTTTGATTGTTCTTTCTCTGCAAGACTTTTTAGGATAGAAATGCAAGCCTTCAAATTATATGACTTCTTAAATGCTATGTAAGCTTCAGATTGCCTACCAAAATTAGAGGACAATACCACTTCGCAAACAGTCCCTCAGTCTTTTAAAGACTGAGGGACATTCCAAGTGCCATTGACAACTTCAAAATTTATACCCTCATGCAGAAGATTTTCACCCTCTTCGGCCAACTTTGTTAATTCATCAATCTTACTTGTATCCAAATCTTCATCCTCCTTTAATCTTACTAGATTATTGATTAAACCTTCCTATACCCTAATCTGTCCGCACCAGGACGGCACGGTCTTTGCGACCAATTTCATTTAACGTTCCCGGGATTCCCGACGTGTCCGTCCCTTTAGGGCTGGCACAAGACTTGCTTCTCTTAAATTAACCCCAAATTGCAAGTCTTGTGACAGAGGACATGTGGTGCGGCTTGCCCCAAAAGCTATCCTAACCGCACCCTCGCGGGAATCCTCGTGTTAAGTGAAGTGTCCCCTCCCTCGATTTATACATTCTGTACATTCTGGTCATACTGTACACTAGGTATAGCATATGATAATATTGGAGGTGAGGGAGGAATGACCATGTTGACTGAATTACAGTTCACTGAGGCAAGGAGTCAATTTTCAACCCTGTATGACTCTGTCTTCAACTCTTTTAATCCTGCAATCGTAAAAAGAAAACACACTGAACAAGTTGCAATGCTTCGAGTAGATCTGCTCAAGATGGTACTAGAAGACCACAAGCTAATCCCAGAAATTATCCAAGAAGACGATGGATCAATAACACTTGCTCTTGATGCTCTTGAGATTTATGTTAATAACTCAACATTAGATCTAGCCGCTAAAGACTTGGTCGAAGACATTAAACTCTATGCCCAAGATTATTCAAACCGTTCCCAATTATTTCTACATGCCCCAAACCGAACACACCATTTCCCATATGTATTAAGAATTATGCTATGTGAAAACGACGAAGAAATTCGTACTTTGATAGGGTTGTAAGCTATGGCACCAAAGTTTGGAGATTTGAAACGTTATTGCGATAAGAACGGTTGGGTTATGGCTCGTAACACGGATCATTGGTACTATGAAAAAGTCCTTAATGATGGAACTCTTTTACGAACAAAAATAAGCCATGCCGTTAGTAAGGAGATTCCCAAGAATCTATGGGATAGAATTCTGCGCAAGCAACTTCATATAAGTGAGAAAGACTTTTGGAAAGGACTTTAATTGGTCCTGAAGAAGGTCTTTTTCCTATGTCCCGAAAGACAACTCCGATAGGGACATTTCACTTAACGTCCCGTGAATTCCCGAAGTCTGGTTATTACATTCATATTATTCCAGATTTCTGGAATTCACTGTTATCTGATGTGCGGCTGCTAGCAACGCCAAGCTAATAAAATAACTGCAAAAAAATGCTACTAAAAATTCCATTTGCAGGAAACACAGTTAATTCGTCGAAAGATATAAATAATTCTTGGTATAAGCAAAAGAGAGATTTGTCATTGAAGGAGGATGAATTGTTTGAGTAGTGAAGAATTTGAGTATGAGGGCCCCATTGGAAAAATAAAGGCCAAAGGTAAAGGCGCACTTATTCTTTCCTGTTCTGCTGCAGTATTACTAGCTGGTGGTACAATCTTCTTGATTACTAAAAACAAAGAGACTTTTGTTGCTGGTGTGAAAATGGCAACTGACGGTGTAAAATTGATAAAAGCCTAAGGCGTAGGATAAAATAGCTAACCTTGAGTTGTACTCGGGGTTTTTTGTTATATCACCCAACTGATCTTATCTTTTCGTTCTTCAAGCTATTCGAGTCCGTGATGGGACAAAGTGATTCAAATCCTTTTCTATTATTTTTCTCAAAGACACCTTCCCTCGTCACTATTATAACCACTAACATTCAGTGCAAGTGCAGGAAGACATACCTAGATCGCCGCATTTCAGATAACGTTTCGAGTGTTCCCGAAGTCTGGTTACTATGTTCATATTGTACCATATTTTGGGAACACTCTGTTATCTGAAGTGTTCCCGTTTACTCAGCCAAAGACTAAATCTATTCATTATGCATAATAATACTAATGTAAGATTGTTCCTAATCATGAAGGGTGGTACAATATGGATAAAGATAGTAAAGATGTCGAAAGGGATGGTCTTATGGCCTTAGCCAAAGAACCTAAGAATAATCTTCAACAAAAGACTACTACTGAGCGTAATGATAAAGTCTCAAAAGCTATTAAAGAAGTTACTACGAAACACACAAAGCTTCTAAAAAAATTGGCTGAGTAATTATGGACCAAATTGAACTATTATGTATCGATGATATCCTCTCTATTCACAAAGAAGCTATTGATATGTTTGGTGGAAGCATCGAATATTATCAGGATACGATATACAAGATTAAAAGCATACTTGACCAACAGTATCCTCACTTTGGGTATGATAAATATCCAACCCCTTATATGAAAGCTGCAATGCTATGGTATTTTCTTACCAAGAACCACTGTTTTGTAGATGGTAATAAAAGAGTTGGATTTTACGCCGTAGCTGTCTTTCTAAAAATCAACGGTTATTCCGATGAACTCAATGATGATGAAGCATATGAAAAAGCTATTGAAATAACGTGTTCAAAATTAACCGGTAATGAACTAGATCAATATTTAAATGGCATTTCAGTATGGCTAGAAGAAAGATTTCCATTAAGCAGATCTTAAGAGATCTGCTTTTATAATTTATATGACCAGCAAAACAGCCATGCAAGGAACATTTCAGATAACGGTTCGAGTATTGCCGAAGCGTCCCAACCACATTCATCTATGCAAAGTTT
>CALBJS010000300.1 GCA_937892995.1 uncultured Peptococcaceae bacterium
GCCATTTCTTTTCCCACCTTTAAAACGTGATAACCATCGGATACATTTTCGTAACAACGTAAGGGAATGCCTATCACGGTTCACCCTCCGAGGCAAGCAGGTTCCAGACCGTTTCATCCTTCTGATCGGCTAATAGCCTATAACTATTTTCTTTCCGCGTAGCGTCGAATTGGCATACCGCTGAAAATTTGCAATATTTACAAGAAGTCAGCTGTTTTTTCTTATAAGGTTGAATACCAACATTTCCCTTAAAGATTTCCTCGCATAAACCTTTTAAAAGCTTATTCACATACTTTCTCAAGATTAGAAATTGCTCCAGAGAAGCAGCTGAGGATTTACCTAAGACATCGCCTTTATTAATCCTAGCCGGGATGATTAGAGAAGAACCATCGATTTCCTTGTCCATTTCCCTGATAAGCTTAACATCGGCTAACAATAAGCCCTTCATCCTTAACTCTTTCATAATGGCCTGTTCGATCTCTTCCTCGGTAACTTTTCCATTACCCCTAATTAGGGGATCATCAATCCTGAAATATAAGATTCCGCCGGGAAGAACCGGAGCCTCAATCCCTAGCCCACTATTTTCCTGGAGAGCATTCAAATAAGTAAGAAGTTGTACCTGGAGACCGTAATAAACATCTGCCAGCTTAAAATCCTTACTTCCTGATTTATAATCTATAATCCTCAAATAGGTACCTTCTTCAGTCTTTAAAGCATCTACTCGATCTATGCGGCCAATCAGGTTAATCTTTTCCCCGGACTCAAGTTCGATCACAATGGGGGGGAAATCCTCCCCTTCCCCGAAACCAAGCTCATAACCTAGGGGTTCAAAATTACTTCGTCGAATATGTTCCGCTATCAACCACACGGCACGGCTAATCACTCTCTTTAACCTCACAGTCAAAGCTGTATATCTTTTGGAAGCCGAAAGCCCTGAGCCTTGCATGCTCTCCAGCATTTCATCGACGATTAGGGATACTTTTTCCCCACACCACTTCCGGTCAAATCCTCTCCAGGAAATATTTTGCTCAGCCACATCTTGCGAGAACTTCTCGATTACAGCATGCATAAAAGTACCGACATCTGGGGGACTTAAGCGATAGATCTTTCTTTCTCCGGCACCCAAGCCATATTGAAGATAAAAAGAGAAAGGACAAGATGAATATTTCTCTAACCTGGATACACTGGCGTAAGCAGGGGAACCGTACAAAGCTAAGATCTTCTCTCGGCTTACAGTTTCAGCAATATTCTTAGCTAAAAAGGTTGTCCGCATGGCCTCACATTTTGGCCGCCAGTCCTCCTGGTTTACATACCAGCGGTATATTTCCTGCCAGAAGCTACTGATTTCTTTACCATCCGCCTTCTGGCGCAGAGCAGTAACCATTTGTTTAAACGAGGGCGATCTGCCTACTATAAGCCCTACTTCCTCCCTGATTGAAGTCGGTTTTAAAACATTACTACTCTCGGTAATGTTGGGAAATAGCTTTCGCAGTCTGGAAATAATAATCGAAGGCCGCATACTTCTCCCTTCTTGGTCGGCAATAGGCCAACTTAAGCGGAGATAATTAACGGGAGTCGTTAAAGTCCTATAGACCAGATATTGTTCTTCAAAAGCTTTGGTTCGATTATCACTAGCCAGTTCCAAGCCGAGGCCCTGCAATGCTTGCCTATCGCTATCGGAAAGAAGGCCCTCTTCCAGTTTGGAAGAAGGAAAGACTCCATCATTCACTCCCAGAATATACAAGGCTTTAATCTCATGGCTTTTGGAACGCTCTACACTCCCTACTAAGACCTGATCAAGAGAAGCCGGAATAAGCCCGACTTGATATTCCCCAAAGCCTATCTGAAGTGTCTCTGCGAATTTTTCCAAACCTAAAATCTCCTCGCCCATCACTTCGACAAGCTGATCGAAAACGTCCATAACAATATTCCAGACCTGAACATATTCATTTGCCAAGTTAAGCTGGCCGCTTTGCTGAAAAACAGCAATGTATTCTTCAATCCTTGCGGGTACACCTAGAGTATTAAGAAAATCAAAAAGAGCAGCACAAATTTCCGCAGTTTTCTTCCGTCTTGTGTTCTTTCGAAATTCAAGCAGCGGTCCGGTAATCTCATGTCTTATCGAATTAATCTCTTCCAAGGCTTCTTGATTTTTTTCCAGTTCTTTTCCCTTAGGAATGAGTTCCGGACTCATATCCCATTCCTCATTCTTAGTCCACCGGCTCCCTCTGATCCCACAAGCCAGGACATAATTTTCGATACGGTCGATACGCTCCCTCTCAATGCCCGTAAGTCCGGTTTTCAAATAGCGAAAAACAGCTTCGTAAGACCAATTGTCATTGAAAATACTCAGCATGGCAAGAATCATCCTTACCAAAGGATGATTAATAATTTCTACTTTCTTATCTAAAAAATAGGGAATCTCATATTCCGTAAAAATAACCTCGATTAGCCTTTCATAACTTCCCAGGTCTCTGGTTACGACCGCAATATCTCGAAAGTGCAGTCCCTTATCTCGGCACAAGCCGACAATATCTCTGGCGGCAGCTTCGATCTCAGCAAAAATATTTACCGAAGAAAATAAAGAAATATCCTCTGTCTTTTCCTTAAAGCTTTTATAAGGATAGACATAAAGGTTGTGCTCCAGATGGGAGAGTTCCGGACTATTTTTAAACCTCGGTAAGGGCTGTCCATTTAAGTGCACCGGAGACTCCATTTCTACGCCTAGTTCTTCAGAGATCCTCACTAATCTTCGATAAGCCGCTTTCACCGCCGAAAAAACGTCATTATCTATTCTTTCCAAGTATCCTTCGCCCACTAGGGAATCAGTACCTAGACTGATATTTATTCTCTGGGCCTTAAGAAGTAACTTAGTAATCACCTTGTATTCTTGAGGTGTAAATCCCGCGAACCCGTCAATCCAGATTTCCGCCCCATCATAAAGATCAGTATCCTCTATTTTTTCAGCAGCTAAAGTCAGATCATCGTCACTATCCCGATACCTTTGAGCGATGGTCATCTCGAATTCCGAGTAAAGAATACTTAACTCTGCCAGTTTCTCCTTAAGAAGGTTATCAGGTTCCAAATCATCACTAGCTGCTTGAAGATCATCAGGTGTCAGGTTATAGCGCTTAAACTCAGTAATTAAAGTCGAGATAGTATTTACAAAACCCTGTCGTTCTGCCGACTTGTCAAATACCCTCAGGTCCTTCTTGATCTTACTCAGAATCCTGTAAATAATCATACACTTCCCGGCAGAATGAATATGGGGATAGGTGATACCTCCCACTTCATTAAAAATCCTAAAAGCAAGACGACGAAAACTTAAAACCTCGGTTTTCAGAATCCCTCCGGTTTCCAGAACTTTAAGCAAATCTTTCTCTGCTTGGAGAGTATATTGTTCAGGGACAAGTAAAGCTAAGGGGTA
>CALBJS010000301.1 GCA_937892995.1 uncultured Peptococcaceae bacterium
TCAATTAACCGGTGGTTTATGGCCATTGTTTGCGACAGTTATCGGCGGATTGGGGGCTTTCATCGCTGGATCAAACACTGTCAGTAATATGACTTTCTCCCTCTTCCAATTCAAGACGGCTCAACTGATTGTTGATGGTAATCCTGCTTTGGCACCTATGTGGATGGAATGGCCGATCTGGATTGTCGCTTTACAGGCTATCGGTGGTGCCGCCGGGAATATTATTTGTATCCATAACGTAGTTGCGGCAGCCGCTGTGGTAGGCTTCCTTGGTAGGGAAGGAATCGTAATTCGCAAGACCTTCTTAGTCTTCCTCTATTATGCCTTCATTCCAGGAGCTTTTGGTTATTCCCTACTTTATTGGCAATCTAAGGGTGCCTTTAATCTGGGAACAATAATTATGATTGTCTTCTATGTTGCACTTGTTTATGTCTTGGCGACGAATGGAAGCAGGATGAAGAAACTAGAAAACAAAATTGCGGCGAAGTAATAATTGATTGTTACCTTGCCTTATGGAGCATGGGAAAGGTTAATAGCCTTTCCCATACTCTTGAATATTAAAGCAAAACCAAAAGTTAAGAATGAGCTCTTTCTTTGGGAGTAAAGTTTTTTATCTGTCTTGAATAGGAAAATAACCATTTGATTGGAATAAAGGGTATGTTTCTATACCTGATTTGTGAGGTGAGAAAATTGGGATTAATATTGAAACCAGTAAAGACTAGAAAAAAATATGAAGAAATCGTGGACCAAATTAGGCAGCATATTGATGAAGGTAATCTAAAACCAGGGGATAAGCTTCCCTCCGAAAGAGATCTAGTAGAGAGCTTTAGGGTAAGTAGAGCGTCTATCAGGGAGGCTTTTAGTGCCTTGGAAATGATGGGACTCGTGGAGGTTCGTACCGGGGAAGGCTCTTACGTCTGCCACCACAAGAAGGAATTTATGCCTAGCCTTCTCCAAGGGACATCTTCGCTCGAAAGCGGCACGGTTTTTGATTTACTAGAAGTAAGAAAAATGATAGAAGTCGAAGCTGTAGGATATGCCACAAAACGTGTAACAGAGGTTGAATTAGAGCAGTTAGAGAAAGAATTAAATATTATGATGATTAACATCAATGGCCAAGGTACTGCCTGGGAAAGATCAGATCACTTGTTTCATTATGATATTGCCAAAGCTACTCACAATAAACTCACTGTCAATCTTATGGAAAATATAACAGATCATCTTAAACACCAAATTAGGATCTTTAATCCTGTGCTTTATAAGGAAGAATATACTCCCGAATTACTATATCAGGAACATGCGGATATCTTTGAAGCTATTAAAGATAGAAATGTGGGGAGAGCCCGTGAGAAGATGTATAAGCACCTTTCGGGAGTTGAAGATGCGATTATGAAGGGTGCGAATATAGCTTAGCTTAAATACGATAGTTTTAATTTATCGACATGAATTAAAAGAAATATATTTGAAAACAAAGAAATATCTAGTAAACTAGCCGTTTCTTTGTTTTTTATTTAGGAAATAGAAATATTTATACTGTCGATATATAAAGATTGAAAGAGAAATATCTCGTAAACATATGTATTGGGAATATTCCAATGAGTTGTAATATTCCCAATATTTAATTAGAATTGGAGTAACACTGGTTCTACAAAAAGGCCTGCTTGCTTTAAGGGTATCTGGGAATCAGACAGCTAGACCAGTGACTAATAGAGAAGGGAGGATAGTTTAGGACTAAATGCAATTAGAATGGGGGTTAGAAGATAGAAGAGAGAAGAATATTATGCTTACTGTTATAATTAATAGTTCTTGACAACTTTGGAAACCGCTTTTCTTAAAATCATTATCAAAAGGAGGTACTTGAATGAGCATATATATGCAAGGCTTTCTTGCTTTACTGCCGATTATTGTAGTGGCGATTTTCCTTGTGGGACTTCGCTGGCCGGCCAGTAAGGCCATGCCACTTTCTTACATTACTGTTATCATTATTGGTTATTTTGTTTGGCAATTGCCGGTTATTCGGATTGTAGGAGCGACTTTTAATGGACTTGTCGTTGCTATCAGTCTTCTTTATATCATTTTTGGCTCTGTTCTCGTGCTTTATACTGTTATGGAAAGTGGCGGGTTACATCAAATTCGCCAGAGTCTTATTAGCGTTTCTGCAGATAGGCGTGTTCAGACTATCATCGTCGCTTGGATGTTCGGATCTTTCATCGAGGGATCTTCCGGTTTTGGAACTCCGGCCGCTGTTGCTTGCCCCCTAATGCTCGGTCTCGGATTTCCCGCATTTGCTTCTGTTATTGCCGGGATGATTATCCAGAGTACCCCCGTTTCCTTTGGGGCCGTAGGTACCCCTATGCGCGTGGGAGTCGGCACGGGCCTTGGTGCCGGTACGGACCCCTTCGTCAACGATTTTGCAGCCCAGATCGGAATGCCTATTGTTGATGCCGCTGGGAAATTAGATTCAATTATGTACTATGATAATTTTGTGGCACTATTTGCTCATAAAGTTGCTCTATTACACTTTGTTGGTGGTTTTCTAACACCTCTCTTCTTAGTTGGATTTATGACTCGTATCTTCGGCAAAAATAGATCTTGGTCGGAAGGTTTCGCTATTTGGCCTTTTGCCCTCTTTGGCGCCCTGGCCTTTACCGTTCCCTATGTGATTGTTAATCGTTTTATCAATTATGAGCTAACTTCCATGCTTGGTGCCCTTACCGGTCTGGTTATCATCGTAACTGGAGCCAAGGCGAAGTTCCTCACCCCGAAGGAGAACTGGGACTGGCTCGATAAGAAAGATTGGGATCCTTCTTGGACAGGAAACATGGAAGTTCACTATATAGAGAAGCCCGGTGGCATGACTACTTTCTTAGCTTGGACACCTTATCTCTTCGTCGCAGGTCTCATTTTGTTTACCCGTCTCGTGCTTCCTGTGAAGGCTTGGTTGAATTCGATAGTCATTAAGTTCCC
This sequence comes from uncultured Peptococcaceae bacterium, assembly GCA_937892995.1. GTDB lineage: Bacteria > Bacillota > Desulfitobacteriia > Desulfitobacteriales > Syntrophobotulaceae > CALBJS01. The sequence goes on from CALBJS010000301.1 coordinate 2,968, forward strand.
GGCGATTGGTGGAATTGCAGCCTCTTGGGGTATTGCTTACTCACCCGGGACGATCTTTATTGCTGTCTCGGTGCTGACCTTCCTGGTTCACGGCATGAAGACGGACGCCTATGCCAAGGCTTGGAAAATGGCTAGTAAGGTCATAGTAAGTGCTAGTGTAGCCCTTATTTTCACTGTTCCTATGGTTCAGGTTATGATTAGTTCCGATGGTGGTGCTGCCGGTTATATGAAGATGCCATACGCCCTTGCTGAAGCTACTTTCCAATTAACCGGTGGACTCTGGCCGATTTTTGCACCGATCATCGGTGGTCTAGGTGCTTTCGTTACCGGTTCCAATACTGTTAGTAACATGACTTTTGCCTTGTTCCAATTCAAGACCGCTCAGATTATTGTTGAAAACAATCCTGCCCTGACTGCAGCCGCAATGAGCTGGCCAATATGGGTCGTTGCTCTCCAAGCAATCGGCGGTGCAGCCGGTAACGTTATCTGTATCCATAACGTTGTAGCCGCTTCAGCAGTAGTAGGCTTTGTAGGCAGAGAAGGAGATGTAATCCGTAGAACCTTCTTATTCTTCCTGTACTATGCTCTCATCCCTGGAGCTGTTGGTTACTCTGTTCTTTATTGGAACGCAAGTGGACCGTTAAATCTCGGTTCTATCATCCTTATTATCTTCTACGCTGCTGTCATCTACATGTTAGCAACCAATAAGAGTAGGCTTAAAAAACTGAATGGTCAGATCTCGGCAAAATAGCATAACCTATATTCTACTAAGCTGCGATGTGGGAAGGGTTATCTGGCCCTTCCCATTCTCTTCTAAAAGAGATTTCTAAGAGAAGTTTTTTTGAAAGTTGAAGACAACCGGTTTCGCCTAAGAGTTAGTGAGCACATTAATTTCTTAATCGGAGATGAAATAAGATGAGTGTAGAATTAAAACCGATTAAAACCAAAAAAATCTACGAAGAAATAGTTGATCAGATTAAACAGCTTATCCTTGATGGACAGATCAAGCCTGGGGACAAACTCCCTTCAGAACGCCATTTGGTTGAAAGCTTTAGGGTTAGTAGGGCATCTATTCGGGAAGCTCTTAGTGCTTTGGAAATGATGGGGTTGTTAGAGGTTAAGACAGGGGAAGGAGCTTATATTCGTCAACTTCAGGCCGATTCTATGGCAGCATCTCTTACTTGGGCACTTTCCATGGAGAAAGGCTCAGTTTTGGAGTTACTTGAAGTCCGAAAGATGATTGAAGTTCAAGCCGCAGGGCATGCTGCTGACAGAATTACAAATGTAGAATTAGACGAGCTTGAATCAATTCTTAATTCAATGAGAATGAACCTGTATAAGATCGGCAAAATTGGAGAGAAAGCCGATCATTCATTCCATTATAATATTGCCAAAGCGACCCATAATAAGATTACAATTCGCTTAATGGACACTATTTCGGATCATCTTCAACATCTTATCAAGGCTAGCCGTTCAAAACTCTATGAAGGCAAGTATACCCCGGAAATATTATACGAAGAACACGTCAAAATCTTATTAGCTCTTAGAAGAAGAGATGTTAATGAAGCTAGGGAACAGATGATTCGTCATCTTGAAGGGGTTGAAGAGGAAATCTTAAAAAATTTTAGCTAATTTTCCGACAAAATATTTTAAACTTAGGGATTAGTACTATTGCTTTTATTATTAACTTTTTGAAGCAAACTAAATCTTTTTTATTTCTTAATAAATGGCCAAAGGCAGCGTGGGGGCTGCTTTTTTTGCGTTAGGTTATACTGGACAAAAAAAATCAATTATAATTTCTACCAAGGAACTAAAAATAATTCTCAATCTCATTAATAAAACAAATTATAATATTTTGTCAATATTTTAGATAATTGGTAGATTAATCAAATTTTAGTGAAAGTAAGTGCAAGTTCAATCTATTGAAAAATTCGCAAAATTTAATTAACATAGCATTAGCTGGTTTACTAGGTGCTATTGTAATACTAAGTAAGATAGTCTTCTGGTAAGACCAGTATTTTTTAACATTAGGAGGTGAAATTAAAGAATTTTAGGATTAACTTAATGATATAAAAGGAGGAAGACACATTTGAAGAAAAACATTAAACATTATTAAGTATCAGATTGTTTTGAAAAATAAAAATGGGAGGGAAATAGATGAGTATATTAATGCAAGGTTTTTTAGCCTTACTGCCAATTTTGGTCGTGGCAATTTTTCTCGTTGGCTTAAGGTGGCCGGCAGCTAAAGCGATGCCCCTTTCTTACATTACCGTCGTAATTATCGGTTATTTTGTTTGGAAATTACCTGTTGCCCAGATCATCGGTGGGACGTTCAATGGTATTGTCACTGCTGTCAGTCTGCTTTATATTATTTTTGGTTCCGTTCTCGTGCTATATACTGTCATGGAGAGTGGTGGTTTGCACCAGATTCGTCAAAGCTTAATAGGTGTTTCTCCAGACAGGCGCGTTCAGGTAATTATTGTGGCTTGGCTTTTTGGATCTTTCATTGAGGGATCTTCTGGCTTCGGTACTCCGGCGGCAGTTGCTTGTCCTTTGATGCTAGGCCTTGGATTCCCGGCATTTGCTGCAGTTATCTCCGGTATGATCATCCAGAGTACCCCGGTATCCTTCGGTGCTGTTGGTACACCGATGCGTACCGGATTTGGATCGGGTCTTGCCGCAGGAAACGATCCTTTGGTTAATGAATTTGCAGCCAAGATCGGTATTCCTATCGTTGATGCATCCGGTGCCTTGGATCAAATTGCCTATTATGATAATTTTATTGCTGTATTTGCCCAAAAGGTAGCGGTTCTACACTTTGTTGGCGGTTTCCTTACGCCGCTCTTACTCGTTGGTTTCTTGACCCGTATTTTTGGTAAGAATAAATCTTGGTCCGAAGGTTTTGCCATCTGGCCATTTGCTCTCTTTTCAGCTTTAGCCTTCACAATTCCTTATATTTTAATTAACCACTTTGTTAACTATGAATTGACTTCTATGCTTGGTGGTCTTACAGGACTAATAATTGTAGTTTTTGCTGCTAAGAACAAGTTTCTTACTCCTAAAGAAGAGGATACCTGGGATTTCTTAGATAAGAAAGACTGGGATCCTTCCTGGACCGGCAGCTTGGAAGTTCACTATGTTCAGAAGCCCGGTGGCATGTCCACAATTATAGCTTGGATGCCTTACGTTTTCGTAGCCGGTCTTATTCTCTTCACGCGTCTTGTTATCCCTGTTAAGACATGGCTCAACACAATAGTTATTAAATTCCCCGCAATCGGTGGGGTAGCATCAAGCTGGGGAATTGCCTATTCTCCAGGAACAATCTTTATTGCCGTTTCCCTGCTCACCTTCCTGGTTCACGGTATGAAAACTGATGCTTATGTCAAGGCTTGGAAGCAAGCCAGCAAGGTTATCGTAAGCGCTAGTGTGGCTCTAATCTTCACTGTGCCTATGGTCCAGGTGCTCATTAACTCCGATGGCGGTGCGGCAGGATATCTAAAGATGCCCTACGCACTAGCTGAGGCTACCTATCAGTTGACTGGCGGACTGTGGCCTCTCTTTGCTCCAATTATTGGTGGTCTTGGTGCTTTCGTAGCCGGTTCCAACACAGTTAGTAACATGACTTTCTCCCTTTTCCAGTTTAAGACTGCTCAGCTTATTGTCGAAGGTAATTCTGCTCTTGCACCTATGTGGATGGAGTGGCCGATCTGGATCGTTGCTCTCCAAGGTCTTGGCGGTGCAGCTGGAAATGTTATCTGTATCCATAACGTAGTTGCGGCTTCGGCTGTGGTAGGTTTTGTCGGTCGAGAAGGAGACACTATCCGAAAGACCTTCTTGTTCTTCCTCTATTATGCTTTCATTCCAGGTGCTTTCGGATATTCGTATCTCTATTGGGATGCCAATGGACCGTTTAACCTTGGCTCAATTATTCTTGTTGTTTTCTATGCAGCGGTTATTTACATGATAGCGACTAATAAGAGCAGGCTTAAAAAATTAAATGGTGTAATCTCAGCGAAATAGTAAATAGTCTACTGTTTTAGAAGTCTAAGTTGTAGGGAAAGGGTGCTTTCGGCCCTTTCCCGCCTATTTATAAAAATTAATTAAGTTATCGATTATATATCAAACAACCTCACCGAAATCAAGGATATTGTTTATGATGGAAGGTGAAATATGAGCGTCAAGCTTAAGCCGATCAAGACCAAAAAAATATACGAAGAAATAGCCGATCAGATCAAGCAATTAATAGTAGATGGCTATCTTAAACCTGGAGATAAACTTCCTACAGAGCGCGACCTGGTGGAAAGCTTTAAGGTAAGTAGATCATCTATACGGGAAGCACTTAGTGCTTTGGAGATGATGGGCCTTATTGAAGTGCGTACTGGTGAAGGAACTTTTATCCGAAAAATGAAATCAGAATCCATGGTTTCTTCTTTAGTCTGGGCTCTTTATTTAGATAAAGGTTCGGTGCTAGAAATCTTAGAAGTCAGAAAGATGATCGAGATTCAAGCAGTGGAATATGCAGCAGAAAGAGCAACTTCTAAAGAAATCAATGAGCTTGGTCAGTCATTAGAAGTAATTAATAATGATATCAATTCTCAAATGATCAGTGGCAAGGTTGATTTCAGATTTCACTATTTAATAGCACTTGCGACCCATAATAACATAACGATTCGTTTAATGGATACGATATTTGATAACCTTACTCACCTGATTAGAGTAAGCAGATCAAAACTGTATGAAGGTAAATACTCTCCCGAGTTTTTTTATAAAGAACATATGGAAATTTATGAAGCAATAAAAAGAAGAGATGCCAAAGAAGCTAGGAGCCAGATGTTATTACATTTAACTGGAGTCGAAAAACAGATATTAAAGAACTTTTAAGATAATAACTTATAATATAATTCCAGGCAATTAATTGTTTCGACAGAACCAAGAGTCATAGACTTTATAATTAAAAGGAGCATTTTTGATAATCCAAAAATAGTTTTTGAATTCCCGGTTATTTTAACTTATAATTTAAATTATAAGTTCTTTGTTTTTTGTTTAATTTTTTATTGTAATAATTGATACCATTTTTGTAATAAGGAGAAGAAAATGATGATTTTTAATAAAAAACAAATCTTGTTTCATCCCGGTAATTGTCTAAATCTAAAAAAACCTTATGCCCGGGAATGCAGGCAATGTTTATTATTTTGTCCCCATGAGGCAATAAACGAAAAAAAAGATATCTTAAGGGATAAGTGTACGGAATGTGGAGTTTGTATGGCGGTTTGTCC